>CANRHE010000112.1 GCA_947630335.1 uncultured Sphingobacterium sp. | reverse complement strand
AAAAATCAATATAATTAACAGTATTCATCGAATGCTGCAATCAGGTTGTCAGCAATCATCTGAGCAGGACGTCCTTCTATCATGTGTCTTTCAATCATGTGTACCAATTTACCATCTTTAAACAATGCCATTGACGGAGAAGATGGGGGGTAAGGAAGCATCAAAGCACGTGCTTGATCCACGGCTTCTTTTTCCATACCTGCAAAAACTGTAACTAATTTTGTAGGTTTTTTTCCGTTTTGTACAGCGAATTTTGCCGCAGGACGAGCGTTTGCTGCTGCACAACCACATACTGAGTTTACTACTACGAATACAGTACCTTCTGTAGGTATAACTGCATTAACTTCGTCAGCAGTTTTTAATTCTTGAAATCCCGCATCAACTAACTCTTGACGCATTGGTGCTACTAAATATTCTGGATACATAATTTCTATTCTTTATTTATACAAAAATAACAAACATCTGTATGATATAAAATACATATCTGTCAAAATAGAATCAATTTAGTTGTTAAATACAGTTTATGAAAATTAATTAAAAAAAACAACAAGTAAGCCTTTACGTGGGATTTGTCAAGTCTACTTGTTGAGTTGAAGAAATATAAAGTTTGGTTTAGTACTGCAAAAGTACAAGTAACTTTTAAAGCTGTATATAGCTATATATGGGTATTTTTTAAAAACGCCAATACCTTTTCTTTTCCATCCTTTAGTCTTTCGTTATTTAAATTAGAAATGATAGAGTATTGTGCATGGATGGTATCTAATTCTTTTTTCCAAATATTCATGAAATGTTCTCTTTCTTTTGGAAAATCTCTAAGGGGGTCATTTTCCCAAGGTAAATCGATATTCATGAGTAAATAATAGTCGTAGTGTCGTTGGTTTATTTCAGAAATTACTACGGAAGGAGTATGGCTAAATAAATGATCTGACCAAATTTTTACGGTCATGATTGTTGTGTCACATATGATTATATCATTGTTTGTGTTATCTAACAATGCATCTTCTAGAGCTAGTTGTCCGTGAAACATATTTAACTCATCTTGTAGCGTATAAGAATTATTAAGATTCTTACAATAATATCGAGCATATTCAGGGACACAATTGGTGTTGAATTCTTTAGCTAAGAACTTCGCCATTGTGGATTTTCCAGTAGATTCTGGTCCTACGACCGCTATTTTAATTTTTTTTACACTTTCCGTACCCATTAAGACAATATTACTAAAAAATAAGAGTAGGTATGCCTAAGGATTTAAGTTATTTCAAACTTATTGTACGATTCTGTTAGCACAGGTTGTACTAGCAAACGAATCAGGCTTAGCCCTAAATGCAAATCCCATACCTATAATGTACCCCATTGCTTCATGGAGAGCAGTATTAGATTTGAAAGAAGGATTGGTATTGATATCAGCATGTACTTCTAGTTCGACGTTATAAAGGTCTAATAGTGGACAAAGTAGATAGGCTACTTCGATTGATTTTTGAACTTCAGATAGCATGCGTTCTTTTATGGATAGTTTAAGATGGGTCTTCTCTTTCCGGACAAACATAAATCCTCCTTTATACTCCCTGATAAACACTATAGCTGTAGCAAACTCTACTATGTTTCGTTTTACTTGAGAGTCAGTGCCGATGAAAACCTTGAGCTGATTTCCACTCTCTTGTTCATGCAAAATTGTTTTTTCAACATTGTCTAATAAAGAGCCGCGAATTGATTCGCCATTGTATTTTTGCCATTCCATATGGATTTCTTTTTAGTAGTGAATTTAAAGTTAAATTGTTCATTTTGTGTTAATTGTATTTTAATTTAGTATTTTTCGCCGTATGCTAAATCACCTGCATCTCCTAAACCCGGAACTATGTACGCTTTACTGGTTAATTCTTTATCCACGTCGCCGATCCAAATATGTGCTTGAGGAAAAGCTTTGTGAATATAATCCAAGCCTTCTTCGGACGCAATTATAGCAGAAATATGAAGTTCCTTGATGGAGTAATTTGTTAATAAGTCTTGGCAGCAAAGAAGCAAGCTTTTGCCTGTTGCCAACATTGGGTCTGCAAGAATGACGGTTTTATCATCCAAATTGGGGACTGATTCGTATTTTTTATGTACTTCAAACTCTCCACTTTTTTTGGTGTGTCTATAAGCTGCCAAAAATCCAGAGTTCGCTTGGTCAAATATATTTAGAAAGCCTTGGTGAAAAGGAATTCCCGCGCGCATAATACTTATAATGATAGGTTGCTCTTCTAGTAATTGAGTTTTAGCAATTCCTAATGGAGTAGTTACTTTCTGTGGTGTATAAGTTAGACATTGCGATATTTGATATGCCATTAACTCTCCTAATCGCTCAATATTACGCCGGAAGCGCATTCTGTCTTTTTGAATGGTAATATCTCTCAATTCGGCCATATAATGATTGGCAATGCTATTTTGACGTGTTAGAATAGTAATCATATGTAGGAGTTTCTTATTAGCAATTTAACAAAAAAAGAGTATTAAAGTTTATTTATAGTCATAATACTTGTAATTAGATGATTGATGAAAGAATTTATTGGTATTTTTATACAATAAGTAATCATATGAAATTTGAATTAACATCAGAATATAAACCAACTGGAGACCAACCTGCTGCTATCAAGGAGCTTGTAAATGGTGTAATGGATGGTGAGCATTATCAAACATTATTGGGGGTTACTGGATCTGGTAAAACTTTTTCTATAGCGAATGTTATCCAACAGACGCAGAAACCTACATTGATTCTTAGTCATAATAAAACATTAGCGGCTCAGTTGTACGGGGAGTTTAAGCAATTTTTTCCCAATAACTCGGTGAATTATTTTGTTTCCTATTATGATTATTATCAACCTGAAGCATTTATTGCCTCTACAAATACTTATATAGAAAAAGATCTTGCTATTAATGAAGAGATCGAAAAACTACGCTTAGCGAGTACATCCGCTTTAATGTCTGGGCGCAGAGACGTTATTGTAGTATCGTCAGTTTCTTGTATATATGGTATGGGTAATCCTGAAGATTTCTCTAGATCTATATTTAGATTTGGGGTAGGGATGACTATATCTAGAAATGCTTTTTTGCATAAGTTGGTTGAAATACTATACGCTAGGACTACAGCTGAATTTAAAAGAGGTACTTTTCGTGTAAAAGGAGATACAGTTGATATCTATCCGGCTTATTTAGATACAGCATACCGAGTATCGTTTTTTGGTGATGATATTGATGAGTTGAGCGAGATTGATCCAGTATCAGGAAAAACTATAATTAAGCATGAAGCCTTATCGTTATTCCCAGCTAATCTTTTTGTGACACCTAAAGATAAATTTACGAACTCTATATGGGCTATTCAAGAGGAATTAGTTCAGCGTAAAACACAATTGGAAGAAGAAGGTCGTATGCTTGAAGCAAAACGTTTAGAGGAACGCGTTAATTACGATTTAGAAATGATGAGAGAACTAGGGTACTGTTCAGGTATTGAAAACTATTCTCGTTTTTTTGATGGTCGTGAACCAGGAATGCGACCTTTCTGTTTATTAGATTATTTTCCAGAAGACTATTTATTGGTCATAGACGAAAGTCATGTTACACTACCTCAATTGAGAGCTATGTATGGAGGTGATAGATCAAGAAAGTTGTCTTTGGTTGAACATGGCTTCAGATTGCCAGCAGCTATGGATAACCGTCCATTAAATTTTCCTGAGTTTGAGTCTTTGACTAATCAGACTATTTATGTTTCTGCAACGCCAGGCGATTACGAATTGCAGCAGACAGAAGGGGTAGTTGTAGAGCAAGTAATTAGACCTACAGGGTTGTTGGATCCTATTATTGAGGTCAAACCTGCAATAAATCAAGTGGATGATTTTTTAGAAGAGGTAGAGAAAACGATCAAAGAAGGAGGTCGTGTACTGGCAACTACGCTTACTAAAAGAATGGCCGAAGAGTTGACGAAGTATATGACCAGACTAAATATTAAAGTCCGTTATATTCATTCCGAAGTCAAAACTCTTGAACGTGTCGAAATATTAAGAGGTTTACGCTTAGGTGAGTTTGATGTTTTAGTGGGGGTCAACCTTTTACGTGAGGGATTAGATTTGCCAGAAGTTACTCTTGTTGCCATCTTAGATGCTGATAAAGAAGGTTTCTTACGTTCGCAAAGATCCCTTATACAGACCATTGGGCGTGCTGCAAGGAATGAGAAAGGCCGTGTTATTATGTATGCTGATAAGATGACAGATAGTATGCGTGTGACCATAGATGAAACTAATCGTCGAAGAGAAAAACAAATTGCTTACAATAACTTACACGGAATTACTCCACGTACTGTGGGTAAATCACGTGAAGAAATCATGGAGCAAACGTCGGTTGCTGACTTTAAGTTCCCAGAAGAAAAAGCGTATATCGAGCCTGAAAATGGTGGTGTATTGGCAGCAGATCCATTAATTGCATATATGGGTGAGAAGGAGCTTAAAAAAGCTATAGATACGGTTCGTAAGCGTATGGATAAGGCTGTAAAAGATATGGATTTCCTTCAAGCAGCTAAGCTCCGTGATGAAATGTTTGCACTAGAGAAGGCATTCGAGGAAAGGTTTGAGTAAAAATATTGATTATTTCATTTAGTTTTAAATCGGCTTTTTTATTATTTTAATTTCATTTATTCACTATTAATTGTGTTGCTTTGTTAATTTTTATTAACTATTTTTATTGAATTGCAAATTTGTAATCTTTTTTAGCTACTATTCAATCAATGAAAAAGCCAGTTTTAGTTGTGAAATTTGGATCTGCATCTGTTACTTCGGATGGAGAGATCGATGAGCGCGTAATACTTGAAATTGCACGTCAAGTTTCAATTTTACAACCCAATTATAATATAGTTTTGGTTTCTTCGGGAGCTGTAGCCGCAGGCAAGAAATTTATTCCTCATTTTAAGGGGACTTTGGAAGAGAAGAAGGCTGCTGCGGCAATAGGAAATCCTTTGTTGATTCGAAAGTATGCTACTTATTTTAGACCATTTCGTATTGCTTTAGCTCAGAGCTTATGCGAAAGACATCATTTTTCAAATCGAGGTCAATTTTTACAATTAAAAAGTACATATGAAACGCTCTGGAAGAATAATATAATCCCTATTGCGAATGAAAATGACGTTGTAAGTAATAAAGAACTTAAGTTTTCGGATAATGACGAGTTAGCAACCTTAATAGCTGTAGGCTTTGGAGCTGAGAAGCTTTTAATGTGTACATCGGTTCCTGGAGTACTTGATTCTGATGGTAAAGTCATTACAAGTATTGAGGCTGTTGATAAAGATATTTTATCACTCGCTAGAACCGATAAATCATCTGTCGGTTTAGGGGGAATGACTTCTAAATTAAATTTTGCTAGGTTGGCTACGCAGATGGGTATTGAAGTTGTTATTTTCTCAATGCATACCAATGATGCCATTTTGAAGGCTGAACAGGGACAATTAGGTACTGTATGTAAAGCGCAAATGAAGAAGATTTCATCCCGAAAAAAATGGATGGCAAGTGGTAGTCTTATTAAAGGGTTAGTTACTGTAGATGAGGGCGCACTGGAAGCCATTAAAAATCGAAAAAGCTTATTAGCTGTAGGAGTTGTCGCTTTAGATGAAAAGTTTGTTGCTGGGGAAGTATTTCATATACTAGATCAATCGGGAAATATATTTGCTATAGCCAAGTCAAAAGTAGATTCTTCATCCATAAAGAAGGATTATAAGATAAAGAATTTAGAAATCGCTCACGCAGATGATATTGTATTATTATAAATAATTATGGAAAATATTAAGGAGCAATTAGAGGCTGCTTATCTAGCGAAATCTGTTATAGCAACCTTGGGGCTTAAGGATAGAAGTATTTTGTTAAATGGTATAGCCGACAGCTTAGAGTTGAATATAAATACTATTCTGCTAGAAAATGAAAAGGATGTTACTCAATTGGATATTCATGATCCGAGGTATGATCGTTTAAAGTTGACTGACGAGCGTATAAGTGCAATAGCGAATAGTATTCGCTCAGTCTCTTTTTTGCCGGATCCTATTGGAGTAACTTACTTGAAGCGAACATTGGATAATGGATTGATTATTGAAAAAAAATCAGTCCCATTAGGTGTTGTAGGAGTGATTTATGAGGCACGTCCAAATGTAACAATTGATGTGGCCGCTTTATGTATTCAATCTGGTAACGTGTGCTTGCTTAGAGGAGGTACTGATGCATGGTATACGAATAGTTTTCTCGTACAATTGATACGTGACGTATTGGTTAATCATTCCATTAATCCAAATGTAGTACAGTTGTTGCCGACAGATAGATCACTCGTAGAAGAATTACTTATGGCAACAGCTTATGTTGATATCATTATTCCGAGAGGATCTCAATCTTTGATTGATTTCGTGAGAAAACACGCAAAAGTACCTGTTATTGAAACTGGTGCGGGAGTATGTCACACCTTCATTGAAGAGAGTGCAGACTTGGATATGGCTGCGCGTATTGTGGCTAATGCTAAAATTTCGAGGCCTTCGGTGTGTAATGCTCTAGATACGGTTTTAATTGACTCTAAAGTAGCTCAACCTTTTGTAGAAAAAATTATACCAGCTTTTTTAGAAGCTAAAGTGGAGGTCTTTGCAGATTCCTTACTGTTTAATTATTTTAAAGAACTTGATTATCCTTATTTGACTGCGGCTGTAGAGACAGATTTTGGTAGAGAGTATTTATCGTTGAAATGTTCTATGCGGGTCGTAGATAATTTTGAGGAAGCATTGAAGCATATTGCAAAATATTCTTCTAAACATTCGGAATGTATCGTGTCCACCAACCCAGAGAGCATTACTACATTTATGAATGTCGTAGATGCGGCAGCTGTTTATACGAATGCTTCGACTCGTTTTACAGATGGTGGCGAATTTGGTCTAGGTGCTGAGATAGGTATATCCACACAGAAATTGCATGCAAGGGGACCTTTTGCATTAGAAAAATTAGTAACAGAAAAATGGTTTGTTTCTGGAACTGGTCAAATACGATAAATTATGGGTATACGATATGAGAAGGATACCCTCCTGAATTGGATTAACGAAATGGGTAAATACCTTCGTCTGTTAGTTGACAAGTGGGAAGGTAAAATAATTACTGAAGTAGAGATTAAACCTGCCTACAATCAGTTTTTTGATAAAGAGAGAGCATTTTTTGAGGAGATCACTGAAGCTCAATTGTTGAGTTATCTTAGCTCGTTAGAACTAGAACAAATTCGTCCATTAGCACAGTTGTTAATGTATGATGGTTTAATTACTTCGGATAAAGATTTTTTAAGGAAAGCCAAAGTTATTTTTGAATATCATATGCAATCTTCAGGAAGCTTTTCTTTTGAAGATTATGGCTTAATAGCTCGTATTGATCAAGAATTAAAATTAGATTCGTAATACTAAATTAGAGAATTTAATTTAAATAATTTTGAATATTCATTTAGACTACTATATTTGTAGAGTATATAGTTTATGGTAATTTTTAGAAATAATAGATATGAGTTTAAGATTAGGTGATTTAGCGCCAAACTTTAAAGCGCAAACAACATTAGGAGACATAGATTTTTATGACTATACCAAGGATAGTTGGGTAGTATTATATTCGCATCCAGCTGATTTTACGCCAGTTTGTACAACTGAACTAGGACGTACAGCTCAATTGAAGTCGGAGTTTGAAAAACGAAATGTAAAAGTATTAGCACTAAGTGTTGACCCTGTTCAGGAGCATTTAGAATGGATAAAGGATATAAATGAAACTCAAAATACGGAGGTTGATTTTCCGATTATTGCAGACCAAGATCGTAAAGTTGCAGAATTGTATGA
The DNA here is from genome assembly GCA_947630335.1 of uncultured Sphingobacterium sp. Classification (GTDB taxonomy): domain Bacteria; phylum Bacteroidota; class Bacteroidia; order Sphingobacteriales; family Sphingobacteriaceae; genus Sphingobacterium. Next base: position 536 of record CANRHE010000112.1, on the reverse strand, counting down.
TATGATTCACCCTAATGCTTCAGCTACAGCAACGGTGCGTTCAGTATTTGTAATAGGGCCTGATCGTAAGATTAAATTGACTTTAACGTATCCTGCTTCTACTGGACGAAATTTCAATGAGATACTACGTGTAATCGATTCCCTACAATTGACTGCGGACTATTCGGTTGCTACTCCAGCAGATTGGAAAGACGGTGAAGATGTCATTGTTGTACCAGCAATTAAAACAGAAGATATACCAGCTAAGTTCCCCAAAGGATATACAGAGATTAAGCCTTATTTGAGAACAACACCACAACCAAATAAATAAATTAAAAACACTATTTGTAGTAATATTTATTCAAGGCCAGTTTTATAAACTGGCTTTATTGTTTGATAAGTTTTTCGGTTTTTTGCGAGTCATGTACGAAATTATCAATGCTATTACAATTATTAGCAGAAGTTGTGAAAGCGCATATATCAAGTCAAAGCTATATAGATCACCTCCGGAGAAGTAAATAAATGTTTGCGTAATCATAGACAGCGCAAAGAAAATC
>CANRHE010000111.1 GCA_947630335.1 uncultured Sphingobacterium sp. | reverse complement strand
GGCAATCCAGAAGCTATTTCTGAAATGAGAGAGTATTGCCAGTTGGACACACAAAGTGTTGAGGAGTTGTATGATATACTAGCCCCTTGGAGTAGAAACCTTCCTGTATTTGAAGTCTACGATGACAAGGAAGTGGATATGTCTGTATGGGAGGGAGATGGTTATATTTATTCCAACTTAGGGAAATACCAACGTTACCGTCATAAGCATACTGGACAATGGAGACGAGGTAGGGTAAACTTACTATCTAAAGAGAAGCGTAAACAGTTATTAGCTAACATTTCCTGAGATGATAGCTGAGATGGAGTTATACGGATATATTAAAGAAGTAATAAACATTATTTAAGGAGAGAGTGTATGAGTAAAGATGAAGTTAAGGAAGTAATTGAAGAGCAGGGTGATGAGACACTAGAGGAAGTGGCACCAGAGGAGGTGGCACAAGATGGTTGGTCAAACTTCGCTGTACAAATCCTAGAGTATTTGGTATCCCTTTATAATGGTATTGGTGGTAGTATTGTTGGAACTAATGCTGACTTACCAGACCTATACATGCTTCCAAAAGAAAATGTTGAGGAGCTATTGGACAGCCTTAAGAATGTAAGCCAGTCAATGGCTGACGAAATGGGGCTAGAAATTACATGGGAAGAAAATAATACAGAAAGCACAAACAATGATTTAAATAGTGATGGTGCTGTGGACGTAGAATTATTAAAGGAGGAAAGTAATGACGCTTAGTGCAGTGGAAGAGTTTAACTATGTGAAGGGTACACCTCCAGTAGATATTTCAAAAAGCGATGAATGGTGGGAGCAGGTACAGAACCAAGCACGGCTAGTATTAGAGGAAGCTCAGGAGCAGTACGATGCTGCCCTATCTAAAGACTTGGTTGAGTTGGTAGATGGTGCATGTGATATTAAATACACTCAAGATTATGTACGTACTATCCTAAAGCATTCAGGTGTTGATATGGACTTAGCTTACGAGGAGGTGTGTAAGAACAACCGAGGTAAGTACACAACATCCAAAGAGTTGGCAGAGAGGAGCAGGGATAAATACCTTAAAGGTTTCCTAGTTGATTGTGATATCCATAGTGTAGATGTTGACAATGTAACATACTATGTTGTTAAAAGGCATTGGGACGGTAAGGTTATGAAGTTAGAGGGACACCATTCCCCAGACATTAAGAAGGCTATCCCAGAACAATTGGTGGAAGCCTTAAAACCATAGGAGGTAGATTTTGGGTATTAGGTGGGTTAGTCTTTATGACATCATGTTCTTCCCATCAACTAGGGATCTTGTTGACGAGAGTAATGTTGACAAGTTCCTAGAGTTCCTGTATAGTATTGGATTTGATGTGGACTTTGAGACAGGTAAAGTGAAGGGGCTAGAATATCAAGAAAACTACTGTAGAAGTTTAATTGACCCAAAAATTATTTGCCACGGCAGATGGGTTGGATATGAGAGGACAGACGAAGAGTGGTTAGGTAGCAATATGTGTTCACTAGAGCACAGGATTGATTGTATCAGTTTGGAAGACTTCTGGTTGGCTCAAGATATGCGGATGCTTTCGGAGGAGTCAAACTTCTCTGGTGCTGCAATGGAATGGGGTGAGGACGTTAAGGAGGGGTACAACAATGAGATTGTATCCTTACTGGAAGATAGTGATATAGTTAGAAAGTATGTTGAAGAAGAGTATTCAGAATATTTTAAATAGTTATAAGGGATTTTTAAAAGGGGAATAGATGATTAAAACAATTATTAAGAGAGATGGTCGGGTAGAGGAATTTTCCCCAGATAAGATGCACAGATGGATTGAGATAACTGCCAAGTATAATGTAAACTGGAGTGATTTGGCTTTCCGTGCATATCGTAAGCTTGAAGATGGTTGTACGTCTAAGGATTTGCACAATGCTATGGTGATGGCGTGTTTAGATATTGGTACAGAAGCATCTTTGACAGTTGCAGGTAAGTTCTTTGTTTCTAATATGTATAAAGAACTTTATGGTGGTATTAATAAAATCCCTCACCTAAAGGACTTTAGTAAGAACACTTGGGTGGAAATGGACTACTCAGATGAGGAGTTGGAATATTTAAACAGTGTTATTGACCATAGTAAGGATTTAACTTATTCCTACACAACCATCAGACAAATGGTGGACAAGTATATAATTAAGGATAGGGTTAACAACCTAGCCAAAGAGACCCCACAATTTACATTCATGGGGATTGCTATGGCAGCTATGGAGAATATGCCAAAGGATCGTAGGATTAAAGACGTAGAGAAGCTTTACACGTATTTGTCGGATTTAAAGATTAACCTACCCTCACCTATGCTAAGTAATTTACGCACACCATTGAAAGGGTATGCAAGCTGCTTAACGTTTATGTCTGGGGATACAGTTGAGAGTTTAGCTACAGGTGAGCATATCTCTTACATTATGACTGCTAAGTCCGCTGGTATTGGAGGTTATATTCATTGTCGTAGTAAGGGTGACGGAGTTAAGGATAATACGATTGTACATTTGGGTAAGCTACCTCTTTACAAGCAGATTGAGAGCGCAGTACATGCCTTAAAGCAGACCTCTCGTGGTGGTAGTGCAACAATCCATTTTTCTTGTTTAGATCCAGAGATGGGTGATTTGGTAAACTTAAAGAACCCTCTGACTAATACAGACAAGCGTATTCGTGGAATGGATTATAGCTTTATCTATAATAACTCGTTTGCAAAGGCTGTAGCTAAGAATGACGATTGGTTATTAATTAGTTTAAAGGATGCTCCAGACTTACATGACTCCTTGTTTAATGATAGTTCTGATGAATTTGAGAAGGTGCTTGAAAAGTACAAAGAAAGTGGTAAAGGAAATGTTGTTAAGGCTCGTGACATTGCTATGCAAGTGTTGACACAAAGCCTAGAAACTGGTAGAGTGTATACATTCAATGCAGAAGAGGCTAATAGGCACACACCATTTAAAGAAACAATCTTCACATCAAACCTCTGTTAATTATTGGCAGCCTTACACTGTGAAGTGTATTGAATAACTCTGTGAAAACGGTAAACCCTAAACATTTATATGTATGGCAATACCGTGGCATGTGCCTGATACAGGCATGGGCTGTAGAGACTATCCCGTGGAGGGAGTAGGGGTTAAGCAACCTCGAAGCGCAGAGCATCTCAAGTAGATGATGATATAGTCCGACAACACAGGAAACTGTGGAACAGTGTAGCGAACTGATAACTGTAAAGCAAGAGATTGCCTTACCAACAAAACCATTTAAAGACATGCCTGACCTATATTCAGAAGATGCTGAGGGGTTGATGGGATTGTGTATGTTAGCGGGTGTTGTACAAGGTAGGGTGAGTGAAGAAGAGTATGAAGATGTTGCATACTACTGCTTATTAGTGATTGATAATGTTTTAGATATTATGGAGTTCCCGTTCCCTTCTTTAGAGAAGTCAGCAAGGTACTATAGGGCAGCAGGTGTTGGGATTGTAAACCTAGCCTATGAATTAGCTAAGAATGGGTTGGGCTATACAACAAAAGAGGGTAAGGAGCATATGCACAAGGTTGCAGAAAGACATTCTTACTGTTTGCACAAAGCCTCTTTAAGATTAGCCAAAGAGTTTGGTGTTTGTGGTAGTATGGAAGTTAGTAAATACCCAGAGGGTTGGTTGCCAATCGATACTTACAACAAACATGTTGACAACATTGTAGGAAATGATCTACAATATGATTGGGAAGCCTTGAGGAAAGAAATCGTAGAGAATGGAGGTATTCGTAACAGTGTTTTAGAGGCTATCGCACCAAATGAGAGTAGTAGTCAGTTAACAAACACATGTAATAGTATCTACCCTATTCGTCAAGTTAAGATTGCTAAGGGTAGTGGTAATAATAGAAATATTGTTATTGCTCCAGAGAGCGATAAACTTAATTATGATATTGTTTGGGATGTTGATGTAAAAGACCAGATTGAAACTTATGCCATTTTCCAGAAATTTATTGGACAGGGTATTAGTGGAGATTTCTTTATCGACAGGAGAGGTAATCGCAAGGTGAGCGATAGAGAGCTATTACAAGTATTCCTATACCAAACTAAGGCAGGAATGAAGACTAGGTACTACATGAACACACTTACAGGTGATGAGGCAGAGGATGATATCCTAGAGACTGCTTGTGAGGGTGGTGGTTGCACCTTATAGAGGTGGTACCTTATAAAGGATAACCTTATAAAGGATAACCTTATAAAGGATAACCCCTATAAGGGGTATCCTTATAGAATACAGTAAAGGAGAGAATATGAAAGAATTTGAAGTTAAGAGTGTATTTGACACGACTAATGAGTATTATAAGGATGGGAATTACCCTTTGTTTTGTGGAAACCCTGTTGCTTTAATGGATATGGTAAACAGCCCTTATCCAGAGCTGTTTAAGCTGTACGAGAGCCAGATGGCTCAGTCGTGGCGGTGGGATGAAATAAACCTTTCACAAGATCGTATGGACATGCTCAACGCTAACCCAGAGTATGTAGAGCTGATGACGGATACAATCATGTATCAATGGACATTAGATAGTATTGCAGCTAATGCAATCTTACCTATGTTTGCACCATTCATCTCTAGCCCAGAGGTTAACATGCTGTTTACTGAAATCACTCGCATCGAAGTTGTTCACAGCCTGAGCTATAGTCACATAGTTCAGCAAACCATGCCTTCACCTAAGGAAGCCTTGGAAAAAACAATGAACTTACAAGAGAGCCTAACACGAGGTGGTAAGATTATTGAAGTGTTTGACCATCTAGCTATTGTTGGCGGCAAGATTCGGGCAGGATTGATCGAACGGGATAGTGATGAAGCAAGAGAAGCCCTGTTCTTAGGTATGGTTAACTTGTACATCTTAGAGCGTATGTCTTTCATGTCCTCTTTTGCTGTAACATTCGCTATTAGCGAGTTGGGAGTGTTTCAGGGTATTGGTAGCCTAGTTTCATTAATTGCTCGTGATGAGCAACTACATGCTGACGCTGATAAGATTATTTGTAAGCATTTAGTCAAGCAGATGCCTGACGTGTACAAGAAGGTTAGACCACATATTGAACAGATGATTGACGAAGCTGTTCAGATTGAGTTAGACTGGAACACATACCTGTTTGATGGGAGAAGTTGTGTTGGACTTAATAAAACACTACTAGATGACTGGGTTAAATATATGGCTCAAGATATTTACGATGTGTTTGGCTTTGACAAGGGTAGTAGGATTGAAGAAAACCCGTTGCCCTATATGGACTTTTATCTAGATTTAGGTAGCACACAGAAAGCACCGCAAGAGAGTGATATTGTAGATTACTTAATTGGTGGTGTTGAGAGCACCCTAGGTGACGAAGAATTAGATTTTTAAGGAGAAGGTATGTCGTATGTAGTATTTGGTAAACCAGATTGCCCTTGGTGTGATAAGGCTGTCAAATTGTTAGAGGAACGGGAGGAGGAATTTTATTATTATGATTTAACAGACCCAGAGCATTCTGATGCTTTAGACTCTTTCAAGAGGCAGGGTATTAAAACAGTACCACAAGTATATGAAGTGGTTAGCCGTTTTGGATCATTTGCAATCTCAGAGCGTTTGGGTGGATATGAAGCCTTAGAAGAGAGGTTGACGAAATATGACTTTTAATAAGTAGTAATATATAAATAGCCTGTATGCCTTTTTTGGTGTACAGGCTATTCTTTTGCCTAAATAAAACAAATATACTAAAGGGGTTGACTTGATTTAGTTCTTAATTTATAATGTTTTTAATTGGTTAGTTTTTATTGGAGAAATTAGGTGAATGATTTAGGAGAAAAGGAGTAACATATGGAAACAACTAAAGATTTTAAAGAGAGTAATACAAAAGATTTAACTATTTATAAATACCCTTTCCCCACTTGCAACCAAAGCAGTGTAGCTAAAGTACAACTACCAAAGGGGGAGGTAGTTCGTATTGATGAAGATGAAGGTTTTCCTTTCATTTGGTTGCTGGTAGATAAGAACGATTTAGGTAATGTAGAGCATACCTTTTATCTACATAAGACAGGATCTACCATTAAGGGATTTGATAGTGTTGATTCAGCATATAGTAAGTTTGTTGGTACTATCTCTTTATGGGCTGAGATGGAATTAATGTTTTACATCTTCCACGGAGGGTATTCTAATGATTGATGCAAGGACATACCCAAGAAAGGTTTGGTGTGGTAAGTTTAAGAACCCTAATGTATTGCCTTTCTGGGAACAGCAAATGTTATTTGAGCAATACCAATTAATTAAAACTAAAGGGGAAATTAAAGATAGCTTAAAACTCCCTGCAGAACATAGCCATTTATTGAATTTAGTGTTGGCAGCTATGGATGACTTTAGGAGGGTCTATGGAGGTATTGAGGAGCACTACACCTATTTAACTGTTAAGAGGGGCTACCACAGCAACCTAAACCCTCAAAACAGGGAGGGGTGGCATATTGACGGGTACAGGACGGAGGATGTTAATTATATTTGTTGTGACTCACACCCTACAGAGTATATAGATATGAATCCTCCTAAAAACCTTGAACATGTTTTATGTTTAGCTTACCTAGAGAAACATTCATCACATTATCAAGTTAAGGAGCTAGAACCATTCCAGTTATATGATATTGGAAGAGTAGTTCATAGGGTTAGTAGAAAAGATTTTGATGGTGTTAGGACTTTCATAAAGATAAGCTTCTCTAAGAACCCATACTCTCATTTAGGGAATAAGATTAACAACGAGTTTATTAAAGAATACAGGAGTTGGAATTGGCAAGAGCGGAAGAAAGAACGAAACTGCCCAAATTTGGGATGATTAAGGAGATAAGGAATGGATTTAAATATTAAGGATATTATCTTGGAGCAGAAGCATATTGCTGAATTGGTGTATAAGAAACTGCGTATGGCTGATCCCTACTGTATATTAGCAGGAGGAGCACCTAGGGATTGGTACTACGGAATGGTAGCAAAGGATTTAGATTTCTATTTCTATTCTAGCGGGGAAACAATCAGGTCTGTAGAGAAGCAACTTAGTGATCTTATGGGGTTTGAGGTAAAACATTCAAAATACTCTCAAGACAAGGAGGCTTACCAAGCATACAAAACAATGCCCTTTCTACGTAGAGTGTTCAAGTCAGAGGTTTGTGGGCTTAGTATTGATTTTGTTCAATTGGTTAACCCGAATGACCAGTTCAAAGTAGTAGATCATATGGATGTATCTATCTGTAAGATTTGGGCTGATGAGGGAATAAGATTAGTGCCTAGCAAAGATTTCCTGCTTACTGACGCATCTAAGGTTATGTTCCTCACAGAGGGGTATAAATGGACTGACCTACACCCCAAGAAGGTGATTGATAAATTTGGTAAAAAGTTTGTTTGTGGCACTAAAGAATCCGCTAAGGAGGCATTGGTAAGGAATGGAATTAATGAAAGGTTGAAACAGGTGGAGGATAAGTTACACTCTGTTACAAATTAATTGTTTACACATCATCACACTTGGGTTAATATATAACTAATGAAGAAAACATAAAGGAGTTGATAATGTGTAGTAAAGAGTTATATGGTAAGTTAGACGAGAACGCTCGTCATATAGGTGAAATAGAGAACTATTATGGAGGTTTAAGTGTTTCTAGTAATGATGGCAAATTCTACTGGAGCATTGAGGACTGGGATGGGGAGAATTGGAAAGAAATTCCAGAAGAGTTATATATGGCATTATTAAAGTATGAAGAGGAATATAATCATACATTTGAAGAGTGATGGGATTTTAGATAAATAAAAAACGAACTATTATTAAGGAAACAGACATGAGAAAGTTTAGACAATTTGAAGGTTACAGTGTAAATCTATTAGGTTTTGAAATTATTTCCCCCGATAACTGCGGATGGGTTACAATCGATGAAGATGGTACAGTTAGTTGGTGGTGGGATAAGCCAGAAATCGTTGAGAGTGGAGAAAGTGATGGGTTGCATTCAGGTTTCTGGGCTTCAACAGAGGAAGATACATATGCACTACACCTTGGTACAGTAGAGGGGTTGGAAGAAGGCGAGTGGAGAAAGGGTTGCCTAAATTTGTACAGGGATTTTTAACTTACAAACTGTTACAAAATAGGTTTTGACAGAAAGGTACAAAGTAGCTACAATATACACATAGGTTAACAAAACAGGAGAACGGAAATGAGAGTTGGATATTATAGAACATGGCATATTTTACACTTAATTATGACGTTACTAACTGGTGGGGCTTGGGTCATTATTTGGGTACTTTGTATGTTACACAACGCTTGGCGTAACAGCCGTCCAAAGATGCAGATTGATAGAGAGATGCTTTACCAACAAAATGCTATTAGGCAGGAACTTGAAAAGCAAAATAATG
>CANRHE010000110.1 GCA_947630335.1 uncultured Sphingobacterium sp. | reverse complement strand
GCATCTGTTGTTTATGGTAATGTCAAACTGATAGGAGAGAGAGGGGTGTTAAAAGGAGATATTAACAACCTGTATAAGGGATTTACTCCCGTTGAGGAGCTGTTTACTAATAATATTTGTCATCAAGCTATTTTTTATAAATCTTCTGATTTAAAAGCTAGTAATTTATATTATGAATTAAAATATCCTGTTCAAGCAGATCATATTTTGAATATAAAAATGTCTTCTTTATTCGAATTCGAGTATATTCCTGAAGTTATTTCTAATTTTCAACATGGTGGTTTAAGTTCTAATGTAACGGATCCAAACTTTTCAGATGACTTAGGTATTGTGATAATACGTTATTTTGGTAAGGCGCTCAAAAATAAAAAATTTTTTAGATATAAATCCGTGATAAAAAAAGCCGCTAGGCAAGAATTAAGAAATGGAAATATTATGTCTTCGATCAAAGGATATATAATCTATTTAAACTTGAAGTTTAAATAGATTATATAAAACTATTATTTTTATTAAATACTAGTATCGGTGGCAAATCTTTTGATTTCTCTTATAATACTATTTTTAGTATTATTCGTTAATAATTGATGTAGTATTGCGTGTTTTCTTTTCTTTTCTTTTTTAGAAATTACAAATCTAATTGGTGTAAGAATTTTTAATCTATTAATACTAAATTTGGAGTCTGCTAAAGCTCCATAAATTCTTAGAGCATATAAGTAAAAATCTAATATTTCATAAGATTCTTTTATGTTTTTATTTAAATGGTTATTATATTCCTTAGTAAGTCGCTCATTGGGTACAAAATGTTTAATAATGAGACTCTCATCATAAAAAAGTTGATATCCTCTCAATATTAAACGTAAGCAGTATTCAGTATCTTCAGCGATAAAATGACCTTTATTATTAATGAGTAAGGAAGGGTAATTTTTATAAAAGCGTTTATAAAGCGAAACGTGCGAGACCATACCTGCTCCCCATATAAACTTCCGGCTAGTTATAACTCCACTTTTTTCACCTTGTTTTCCAATAGCATATCGTTCTTGATCTTTAATAAACCAATCAGGTATTTCGATATTAGTAGATTCAAAATTGGCTATTGACTGACCACCCACTGCTCCTATATAAGGATCTTGTTCAAGAATATTATACGCACGTTCGACATAATCCTCCGAAAGCCAGTTGTCATCATCACATGTTATAAAATAGGTGTATCTTGCTTCATTTACTCCTCTAGTTAGTGCATAGTATTTACCCGATTTAGGTTCGTTTATAACTTTAATAGGAATCTGTCTTCCGTTTTTTTTCCAAAAGTTATCCACTAATTCTAATGAATTATCTGTAGAGTTATTATCTATAAATATTACTTCCCAATTAATATTTTCACTGACACGTTGATTTGTTAAGTGCTCAAGTGTAGGTTGTAGTTTTTTAGCGCCATTATAGGAACATATTATAACTGAAACTCCTTTTTGTAATTCTATATTTTGCATTTAATAATCAGTTGTTATGTATTTCAGATAAACCTGGGAAGCGATTGGTAAGTTTTTTCGTTAATGTTTCTCTATAAACCTTTTCATTTATATCAGAATTACCTCTAGAATTTAATTTATGAAAAATATGATATCCAATTGCAGACCATTTAACCCTTCTTTTTCTAACTCCATTATTTATGAATCGTTGAGCTAATTCGTAATCCTCCCATCCCCATCCTTTGAAATCATTATAATATCCATTAATATCCACAAAATCCTTCTTCCAAAAAGCCATGTTACAACCTTTAACATTCCATGAACTTGTAGATTTATTTTGAATGAAATTACAGATAATTGGAACCCTAAGAGCATTAAACCTGGTATCTAAGCCCGAGGTGAAAAAACTAAATTGAATATGTCCATTTTTTAAAATTTCTTCAGATTTTTGCGGATTGATACATGCTCTACTAGCAGCTACAAAAAAACCTTTTCGTCTTTGCTTGTAATGATCTTTGATGAAGTTTTTATCTAAAATGATATCTCCATCGATTTGAACAATATATTCACCAGAGGAAATATCAATAGCTTTATTTAAAATCAAACTTTTTCTAAAACCTAAGTCCTCATGCCAAACATGTATCAATGGAATATTAGATATCTTTTTATATTTATCGATTACTTTTTTTGTTTCATCAGACGAACCGTCATCAGCAATAACGATTTCTAGAGGTAACATGCTTTGAATAAATATGCTTTTTAATACTAAATCAAGTGCATTTGGCCAATTATATGTTGAAATAAGTAATGTAATATTTGATTGTTTACTCATTTTATATTGAAATATACTATATTCTGTAACGTATTTATATATATAAAAGTTACACTAAATAAAAATAATTATATTTTTATTTGATTATTAATACCATTGATTGTCCAAATCTTTTTTCTATTGATTGTTTCTTTTAATATTTTTTCATTCTTTGGAAGAAGTGATTTGTCATTTTCAGGATGGTAAATGTGATAAGCAATACCTGAAAATTTTATAAAGCGTTTTTTTATTCCTGAGTTTATTAGTCTCAATGCTAATTCTGCATCTTCACTACCCCAGCCTTGAATGTTTTGATCATACCCATTGACATTCAATAAATTATTTCTCCAAAAAGCCATGTTACAACCTCTTAATGCAGTAGGTTTATTTTTTTTGTATCTATCTGCAAGAATACTGGAAAGACACGGTATACGAAGACTATTTAATATAGTCTTGATGGGAAATTTAATTAAATTTAAAGTAGATAGACCCGTAGATTCAATAATTTTTAAACTTTGTTCCTTGGATAACCATACTCTGCTACCACATACGAAGGCTTCTGGTTCAGCGATACGTATGTGATCTTCGATAAAATGTTTTTCCAATATAATGTCGCCATCTATCTGAATAATGTAGTCACCTTTCGATTTTGAAATAGCTTTATTTCTGATCATAGCCAACTGAAAACCTTCATCCGGATGCCATACATGTACAATGGGGATTGAAATTATTTTTTTATATTTATTTATTAAGAGAGTCGTATCTTCATTTGATCCGTCGTCTGCAATAATAATTTCATTTGGTAATCGCGTTTGGTTTATTACGCTTAAAAGACATTTCTCTAATGCGCTAGGCCAATTGTATGTTGATATTAGTAAACTTACTTCAAATGCTTCAAAATCTTTCATTCTTTTACTCTATAAGTATTGATCTATTCCGATCTCTGTCCAGATGGTTTTGTTAATCAAAGTTTGTTCCAGTATCTGTTTGTTTTTAAACTCACTTTCTAGAGACTTTCTTTCTGAGTGATAAATATGGTAAGCAACTGCTGCAAATTTAATAGTCATTTTTTTTATATCATTATTCATCAGTCTTAAGGTGAGGTCACTATCTTCATGTCCCCAGCCTTCAAACATCTCGTCATAACCGTTAACGGCTAATATATCATTTTTCCAAAAAGACATGTTTGCCCCTCTAGCATAATAAATTGGATATCTATTTTTATATTTATTAGCTAAAGCTTTCGCTAATGGTAAGATGCGCAAAGCATTTTCTCTACGCTTGATATCTAGATTGAATATATTTACATTAGATGATTGATTCTTTAATAATTCTTGGGAATAATTAGGGCCAAGAAGTACGCGAGAACCTTGTATTAAGTATCCTTTTTGTGCAAATAATAAATGATCTTTGATAAAATCTTTGTGTAGTATAATGTCTCCATCAATTTGAATTATATAATCTCCCATTGCTTTCGCAAAGCTTTTGTTTCTTATAGAGGCTAATCTAAATCCCATATCTTCATGCCAAACATGAATAATAGGGACACTGGTTTGATGTATAAACTTGTTAATTACAACAAGTGTATCTTGTGTTGAGCCATCGTCTGCGATAATGATTTCATCTGGTCGGATAGATTGCCGTAATGCACTTTCTATACAGAGATGTAAGGCTTCTGGCCAATTATAGGTAGAAATAATTAATGAACACTTTTTATTCATTTGTTTTATAACTTATTTTTGAGGAGAAAATGAATCGAAGATTGTTATTCATATCATTTATTAGCTTCTGTATTTTAATATTTTTTTTAATGTCTCTAAATACATATAGCCATTAGTCATATCAGGTTCTAGAATATTACCTTCAGCCCATTCATTCCATGACTTGATGAATAGAAAGTTTTCTTGTAAATCCTGAGCTTTCATAAAGTCTAAGGATTTATGAATTTGCTTTTCAAAGTTTTCCGATGTCGGATTAATTATTATGGAGCCTCTTTTTCCACTTCTGGGTGTATTATCCCAGTTTGGCAATATTTGTGGATAAGTATCGACATCTGTAGATTTAAATGATAATGCTTCTGTAATCTCGTTCGCATCCTGTATACGCAATATGTGGTACTCTTTTTTTAATATGTGTCTATAGTATTTTTCTAATTTTCTATTAATGAACGTACGATTTATATTTTTTGAATTATACCAAGCATCATTAAATGCATAAGAAATCTTACCATAATACCCCATCTCTTTAAATTTGATTCCATCTTCTTTGTTTAAATGACTAGATATTAAATATACTCCATCAAAACCTGCTTTTATGGCTAATTCTTGAAAATAATGTAAATACTTACTATTGTTTTCATGCAGGTGTTCAGAATTATATACAATAAAAACGGGCTTATTATTTACTTTTATATATCTCTCATCTCTGAAGAAAGGCAATAAATAATTAAAATGTTGTTCAATATCCTGTTTGCTGGGATAAGTTTGTTCAGCAAGAATTCTTTTACTTAAGCCATGCCATATACCTGACCAAGTTTCATTGGCCCAGCAAAAGCAAAATGGAAAATCAGGTTCTTTGGATTTTAAAACTTCTTCTGCTATACGTTGTAATACTTGTTTACCATTGCCAAACCAATAATGATAATAAACGAAACCGTAGACACCATATTCCTTAGCCATTTCAGCTTGTTGTGCTCTTACTTCAGGTATACGTAAATCGTAGTATCCTAAGTCTTTTGGTAAAAGAGGTTGATTATGGCCTTTAAATAAAGGTTTTGCTTTTCCAACGTTAGTCCATTCAGTAAATCCTTTCTGCCACCATTGATCATTTTCTGGAATTGGGTGATATTGTGGTAAATAAAAAGCTAAAGGCTTAATAGGCTTGCTTTTTTCATTTGAAATACTAGCAGTATTTGTTTTGTTTACCATACTTGTGCTTTTTAGAACAAAGGTACGTTTTTTCCCTTCTCCTAACAATTGGCGTTCCGATATACTAATCAAAACTTTTCTATGGTATAGATTTTCATCGTTCATCTAATTTTGAAATATAGCTGTATATTTGATAATTATTTTATACTCTAAAATAGAGCTGCTTATTCTATGAAAACTTGTGCATTATTAATTTCTACCTATAATTGGCCAGAAGCTTTAGAGCTCTGTTTAATTAGTGTAATGAGACAAACAATAATGCCCACTGAAATTGTAGTAGCTGATGACGGGTCCTCCAGTTCTACTAAAGATTTGATAAGAACTTTCGCTAGTGCTAACAATATTACTATCAACCATATTTGGCATGAAGATATTGGATTTAGAAAGACAATGATTTTAAATAAGGCTATTTCCGCGATTAAGTCGGAGTATATTATTCAAATTGACGGAGATATTATTTTAAATAAGAATTTTATAAAAGATCATCTTAATGTTCGTGAAAAAGATTGTTTCATCCGTGGAACGCGTGCGCACATAGAAGAAGATTATCTAGATCGTTTATTTAAACGTAAAGAAGTTGACCTTAAATTCTATTCTCAAGGAGTAAAACATAGATTTAATGCACTTCGAATTCCTTTTTTAGGATTTCTGTTAACTAAGAAACGTTCTTCAGGGAATAATGTCCGAGGATGTAATTTTGCTTATTGGAAACAAGATATTGTCGCAATCAATGGGTATAATAATGCCTTGACAGGGTGGGGGCATGAGGATGAAGACGTAGCTGTCAGGTTGGTGAACCTTGGGGTATTGAAGAAGAATGTAAAGTTAAGATGTATACAGTTTCATATTTATCATACCTTGTCATCAAGAGAAAATGAGAGTGCACATGATATGGAGCTCCTACGAGTTCGCAAAGAAAAGATAGTTAAATGTAAATTCGGTCTTGAAGATTTGTTAGATACTCAACACTAGACCATAGCTTGTAATTTATCTATAATCATTTCTAGCGTAATTAAGTCTATGGCCTCTTGACCATCACAAATACAAGGTTTGTTGCCATATACCGAGCTTGGACGATCAGTATGTTCTACTTGTATGCAATCGGAATATTGTTGACCATAACCAAGAAAACCTGCGAATGGGTGAGTAGCTCCCCAAAGTGATAAACATCTAGTCCCCACTAAAGAAGCCATATGCATGCCTGAACTATCCATAGTAATCATTAAGTCGAGTTGAGAAATGATAGCTAATTCTTCACTTAGTGTATAACTTCCTATGGTATTTATTGTATTTTTAAATTTAGCTTGCCAAGCATTTGCTATGTTTTGTTCATCTTTTCCACCACCAAAAATATATATTATGTAATCGTTATCGGATAAATAATGAATAAGTTGTTCCATTTTTTCTAACGGAAAAACTTTATATTTATGTTGAGCAAAAGGGGCAATACCTATTTTTTTTGCTTCCACTCGCCATGTGTCCTGAATAGCTCTTGGTAGCTGTCGTTCAACTCTTGTAATTTTATGACTTAAGGTAAATTCAAAACCTAAGTTTCGAAATACATCTGCATAACGTTCAGTTGTACGTTGTAGTTGTTTCTTTATTTTGTTTTTTGGACGGGTGAGCGCTTTTTTTTCAGATCTACCTTTATTGAGAATACAAGTTTGATATCCTTTGAAACTAAAGAGTATATCTAATATTCTAGATCGTATATTATTATGTAGGTCTGCAACAAAGTTTGGTTGGTAATCTTTAAGCTCTTTAAATAAACCAAAAAGACCCTTTAGTCCTTTGTGTTTCCCTTGAGGATCAATAGGATGATAAATAAGTCTTGGTATATTTTCAAAAAATGAAGCAAAAAACTTGCGCGATACCATGATGATTTCAGTATCATGATGTTGAGCTTGGAACTCTGCAAGAACTGAAGCGACCATAGCCACATCACCCATTGCTGAAAAACGAGTAACTATAATACGCTTCATGATTATTTTATTTTTTTGTTCCGTAGAGAATAGGATTCAATGAAGGGTCATTGTACATTTTCATCTGTCTATAAGCCTTCATGTATTTGTTGCCAGCTTCAATGTCTTCCAGTAATTCATCAATACTTGTTGATAAATCAGTACGTTGTTCTAAAAGAACATCAAGTTTTTGTTGACAAGTTGCAATATGTACTTCATCGACATCTTTACGCAAAGTCTCTTCTTGCATATGAAAAATCTTTAGCGCCAAAATTGATAATCTATCAATAGCCCATGCCGGGCTTTCTGTATTAATTCGAGCGGTAGGAGCAGGTATGATATCAGCGTATTTAGTAAGATAGTAGTTGTCAATATACTCAACAGTATCCGTACGAACTTGATTTTGCTTATCAATTCTTCTCTTCCAATACAAGCCTTCTGTTGGATCAATGTTAGGGTTTCGGACTATATCTTCCATATGCCATTGGGCTGTATCTATCCAACATTTTAAATAAAGTAAATGCTCCAAAGAGTTAGCCTCATAGGGATTGTTAATTGGATGATCAATCTCATCGTAAACGTGATAATCTTGGATTACACGTTGAAAAATAGCGTTTGCAATTGCTGTGATCATTTTGCGAAGATAAATAAAATGCTTTAGATTCTCGAATGTGTTCGATAAACTATTAAAGTGTTGACCTAACGGTAGCTTACAAATGTAAATTTAGTTCTATTTAAAGAAGGCTAAGAGTAAGTTGGGAAAGATTCCTAAAATAATTACTATCCCAGCACAAAATATTCCTATTATGTAGTTTATTGACCAAGTATATTTATCATCTTCAGAAGATGATACTCTCTTTTTTAAAAATGAGTATAGAGGTATTTTGAAATAATAGAAAAGAGAAATTACTGTTGTTAATGCTCCTACTATGAGTAATAGCAGAATCAAATAATCTTGACTAACTTGATAAACTTCAAAAGTAGCAGTAAACACTAAAAGTTTACCTATGAAACCAGCGGTAGGAGGTAGTCCAACCAAAGAAATACCTAATACAGTTAAAGCGAGGAAAATCAATGGATAAGTTCGACCTAAACCAGCATAGTCTTGGATGTTTGTAGATCCTATTTGTGTCTCTAGGCTATCAATTAATGCAAAAACACCTATGTTCATGATACTATAAATTGCTAAATAGAATAATAATATCTCTGAATTAGTACTTGTAGTTGAGATAATGGCCATCAT
>CANRHE010000109.1 GCA_947630335.1 uncultured Sphingobacterium sp. | reverse complement strand
TAAAGATTAACAAATATTAATAAGCAAATAGTTAACTTTGCTTACAACATGAAGTCAGAAAACACATTAATACTACCGGGTGGCTATTGCGATTCGAAATTAACATATTCTAGATTTAAAACTCGCGAAATCCAAATCGGCGACACCCCTATGGGCGGTAACAATCCTATTCGAATTCAAAGTATGACCACTATAGATACTATGGATACGATTGGATCTGTAGAACAGACTATACGAATGGTAGAAGCAGGCTGTGAATATGTACGTATAACAGCACCAAGTATTAAAGAAGCAGAGAACCTAGGTAAAATAAAAAGTGAATTGCGTAAAAGAGGGTATAATGTACCCTTAGTTGCTGACATACATTTCACGCCAAATGCTGCAGAAGTAGCTGCAAGATTAATTGAGAAAGTACGTGTCAATCCAGGAAACTACGCGGATAAGAAAAAATTTGATCAAATAGAATATACTGATTTAGCTTACCAAGCTGAATTAGATCGGATTTATAAAAAATTCGCTCCATTAGTAGGTATTTGTAAGGAATACGGTACCGCTATGCGAATAGGGACTAACCACGGCTCATTATCTGATCGTATAATGAGTAGATATGGTGATACACCTGAAGGAATGGTAGAGTCTGCTATGGAATTCATCCGTATTTGCGAAGACTTAAGTTTTCATAATTTATGTGTTTCAATGAAGTCTTCCAATCCATTGGTGATGGTGCAAGCTTACCGATTACTCGTCGAGCGCATGGTTGCTGAAAACATGAATTATCCGCTACACTTAGGCGTTACCGAAGCGGGTGATGGTGAAGATGGGCGTATAAAATCTGCTGTAGGGATAGGTACACTATTAGAGGATGGCCTAGGAGATACTGTTCGGGTATCTTTAACAGAAGAACCTGAAAAAGAGGCTCCAGTAGCTCAAGCTCTAGTGAATAGATACAGTACTAGAAAAAAAGAACTCGAATCGTCATCTCAAAGAGAAATCATAACGTTAACTACAGGAGTTGCCACTAAGCCTTATATATCTGAAGAAGTCAATAACTTTGTAGGGGGAGCGATGGTTCCACGTGTGATTATAGATATTTCCACAAAAAACCTTAAAGACCCTTTCATCTTATCTGACGTAGGCTATAAGTACGATGCTATTAATGACAAGTATCATATGGGGGATCAATCTGTAGATTTTGTCTATCTCGAAGACGCTCTTCCTTCTTTTACTATGCCTGGAAACCTTAAGCAATTGTATAATTATAGCACTTGGTTAGGATTAGATAGCAAAAATAATATTCACCCTGTTTTTACCTTATCAGAATATAATGCCGCTGAATTAAAAGATAGCGCGCTAAATATTATTCGTGTTACGAATGATTGTATTGATTCTAGTGATTTCGAAAACTTAGAAGTTGATAAAACTATTGTATTTCTTCTTGAAACAAGCCACTTGCACGGAATGGCTGATCAGCGACAATTTTTTGCAAATTTGCAAGAGATTGGTATTAATAATCCCGTCATCATTCGAAGAACGTATAAGGCAGAAGATTTTCAAGGCCCAATAGGAGATATTATGAATCCTGAAGAGCCTATTTCAAAAATCCAATTATATGCTGCTACGGACTTAGGAGCGTTATTAATCGATGGATTAGGTTCGGGAATATGGATAGATTCTCCTGCTACGCCTACAGATAAGTTAGCTTCTATATCATTTGGAATATTACAGGCCACTCGTTCCAGAATATCAAAAACCGAGTACATTTCCTGCCCTAGTTGCGGTCGTACTCTATTTGACCTTCAAGAGACAACACAAATGATCAGGAGTCGTACAAACCATTTGAAAGGTCTCAAAATTGGCATTATGGGTTGTATCGTCAACGGTCCTGGTGAAATGGCTGATGCAGACTACGGATATGTAGGTGCTGGCCCTGACAAAATAACATTGTATAGAGGTCAAGAAGTGGTAAAGAAAAATGTATCTTCTATCAATGCCTTAGATGAACTAATTAATATTATAAAATCTGACGGTTTATGGATTGAAGAAAACATCATTGAATAACAAAAAAAGCATCTTTTAAAAGATGCTTTTTTTGTTATTCAATGATGAAAAATGAATCTTAACTAAATAATTTTCTGTGTATGCGTAAACGTAGATAAATATAATAACAAAAGGAAATAAGCACTCCTAATCCTCCCATAAAATACAAAGTCAATTTAATACCTATAGCTTGTGCTACTGCTCCTATCAACAAACTACCTATAGGAAAAACACCTTGAAAAGCCATGACATAATAAGACATTATACGAGCCCTATAAGCCGGTATGGAGTGCGTCTGAATATAGGTGTTAATACTCGAGTTTTGCATCATCATAGCGAAAGAAACTGCTACAGTAAATAACAAAGCTGATAATAGATAATGAGAATACGCTAGTAGGATCAATGACACTCCCATAATTAAAGCCGCAAACATCACTCGGTATCGAAGATTTTCACCACTTTTGAGAGTAGCCATCCTGATAGCTCCTATCATAGCGCCAAAACCAGCTGCTGATTCAAACCAAGAAAATGTACGCTCGTTACCTTGAAATAAATCACGAGCGACAGCAGGTAATAAGGATGTATACGGTATCACAAATAAAGAGGAGAAGCTCATGATGACAATTAAGGAAGCTATATGTGGTGATCTTTTTAAATACTCAAAACCTTCAATTAAACCATCCCACGTGGAACTTCTATTCTGTTTCTCTATGCTTTTGCCTTCATTTACACGCATTAAAAATAAAGTCAATAATACAGGACCAAAGCTTAAAAAATTGATAAAAAAGCATACTAGCTCGCCATAACTGCTCAGTAAAAATCCTCCAATAGCAGGACCTATCATTCGAGTAGCATTAAAAACAGAAGAATTTAGTGCGATAGCATTAGGAAGGTCTTTACGACTACCAACAAGATGCGAAAGTAATGCTTGTCGCCCTACCACATCAAATGCATTAATAACTCCTTGAACAAAACCTAAAGTACACAACCAATACACATTAATAACACCTAAATAGACTAATAATGTTAAAATACCAGTTTGAACCATTAACGAAATCTGGGTTACGACAACAAGCTTATATTTTGATCGATTATCAACAAAAGGCCCTATAAATGGAGATAAAAATAAAGAGGGACATAAAGAGATGAAAGAAACAAAACCTAACCAAAACATGGAGTTAGTCAATTCGTACACCATCCAACTTACCGCTATCCTTTGCATCCATGTCCCTATAAGAGAAATAGATTGTCCTATGGTATTTAATCTAAAATTTGGATAACGGAGTGATCTAAATAAGTCCATGCTATTAATAATCCCTAAATGCGCTGTGTAAATGTAAAGAAATAACTAACTTTGTAACAGTTAATTTAAAAGATAGTTTTACCTAGCTTATTTTTCACCAAAATATCATTCTTCAATACATGAAATTTTTTATCGACACTGCCAATTTGGCGCAAATTAAAGAAGCTCAAGATTTGGGCGTTTTAGACGGTGTGACTACCAATCCTAGCTTAATGGCTAAAGAAGGTATCTCAGGTCAAGACAATGTAATCAACCATTACAAAGCAATTTGTGAAATCGTAGACGGAGATGTGAGTGCTGAAGTAATTTCGACTGATTATGAAAACATGATCAAAGAAGGCGAAGCATTAGCAGCTATTGATCCAAAAATCGTAGTTAAAATTCCTATGATCAAAGATGGTATCAAAGCCATAAAATACTTTAGTAATAAAGGTATCAAAACAAATTGTACTTTAGTTTTTTCTGCTGGTCAAGCATTATTAGCGGCTAAAGCAGGAGCTACTTATGTATCTCCATTCGTTGGTCGTTTGGATGACATCTCAGTAGACGGTCTAGGCCTAATTGAAGAGATCAGATTAATCTATGATAACTATGGTTTCCCAACTCAAATCTTAGCGGCATCTGTTCGTCATAGCGCTCACTTATTAGGCTGTGCTAAGATCGGTGCAGATGTAATGACAGGTCCATTATCTGTAATTACTGCTCTTTTAAAACACCCTTTAACAGATAGCGGTCTGGCTCAATTTTTAGCTGATCACGCGAAAGCTGCAGGTAAATAATTAAAGCTTTTTTTCGTTTCAAGAATATAAACCTTCCAAAAGAATTTGGGAGGTTTTTTTTTACAGCTATAATTTATGTAAATTTACATCTTATGAGGACTTCAGAAAATATAGAAGATAGAGAAAAGTTAATTGAGGAATTTAAGCATATTTTACGAAAAAATAATCTTAAAATAACGCAACCTCGACTGCGGGTGTTGAATTTAATTTCAGAAAAAAAAACAGCAATATCCCAACCAGAGTTAGAAAAAATACTAGGAGGAGAAATAGACCGTGTAACCTTATATCGTATATTAGCTAGCTTCGAAGAAAAAGGCATTCTACACAAAGTATTTGATTTAAATGGGACAGCAACCTATGCTATTTGCTCCACTAAATGTAGCGAAGACCATCATCATGATCAACATGTACATTTTATATGTTCAGTATGTAATTCGGTATTTTGTTTGGACGAAATAACTCTTCCTAAAATAAATATACCTAGAGGCTTCTCATTTCATAGTATTGCTATAAATGCCGTAGGCCTCTGTGATAATTGTCAAGATAAATAGATTTATCTACTCTCAATTTATCCTTATCAAATCCTCAAGACATTTTAAATATGCCAAATATTAAATGTCTTTTTTGTTTAAAATAGTCTTTATACCTAATAATATTTTTTTAGCAAAAAAAGGATATTACCACTAATTACCAGCCTTAAAAGAGCTAAAAACATTATTAAATACATTTATTGATTATAAAATAATATACACCTTCCACCACAAGTTATAAATACTTTGGCTTCTATTTTGTAACTTAGAATAATTAAGAATGCAGCTTAACTGGAGTCGACCTCTCTCCTACTCTAGTATGATGAAGCATTTCCTTAAAAACGAATATTTATATGAAAATAAAAAAAGAGAATCCTTACAAAGATGTATTGACTCAACTCATAATCGACATCTTTGAAAAGTCAGGAAACAAGCTTTTAAACTATAGACAAGTTGCTGCTAAATTAAATGTTAAAGACACTGACTCCAAAGTAGCAATTGCAGACATTTTAGACAGCTCCTCAAACAATACACCTTTCATCCAACCAGAAAAAGGTAAATTCAAACTTCGTCAACTTAACGTTTACATTACAGGAAAAGTAGATATGACTGCAGACGGATCTGCCTATATTATCCCTGAAGACGAACTAGAGAATGACATATTTATAGCGCCTCGAAAATTACGTCAAGCATTACATAATGACATTGTAAAAGTCCATGTATACGAACGAAAAAAAGGCAGAAAAAGAGAAGGCGAAGTCGTCGAAATAATACAACGATCGAAGACTGATTTTACGGGAGTGATTGATATTTTTCCAACGTACGCTTTCTTCTTACCTGATGATCGAAAGATGCTACATGACATATTCATTCCATTAGATAATTTAAACGGGGCACAGAATGGTCAGAAAGTCCTTGTCTCTATTTTGGAGTGGCCTAAAAATGCAAAAAATCCAATAGGAAAAGTAAAAAATATATTAGGTAATAAAGGAGAAAACAACACGGAAATGAATGCCATTCTTGCCGACTATGGCTTTCCGTTGGAGTTTCCTAAAGATGTCGAAAATGAAGCGAATGCTATTCCAGATATTATCAGTAATGAAGAAATAGCTAAGCGACGCGATTTTAGAAATATTACGACATTCACTATCGATCCTATAGATGCTAAAGACTTTGATGATGCTATATCCTTTAGAAGCTTAGAGAATGGAAATTATGAAATTGGAATTCACATTGCGGATGTATCCTATTATGTTACTCCAGATAGTCCTCTAGATAAGGAAGCACTATCTCGGGCTACCTCAGTTTACTTGGTTGATCGTGTAATACCTATGCTGCCTGAGCGATTATCGAACAACCTATGTTCATTGCGTCCGAACGAAGAAAAACTATCCTTCTCTGCAGTTTTTGAGATGAATGACAATGCGGACGTCATTAATGAATGGTACGGAAGAACAGTTATAAAGTCAGATCGTAGATTTTCTTACGAAGAAGCACAAGAAGTAATTGAAACTGGAAAAGGTGATTATGTTACTGAAATTTTAAAGCTGAATGAATTAGCAGCAATCCTACGTGAACGAAAATTCAAAAATGGAGCTATTAGTTTTGAAAGTGAAGAGGTGAAATTTCATTTAGATGAAAATGGAAAACCGTTGGGTGTCTATACCAAAGTCCGTAAAGAAGCGCATAAATTAATTGAAGATTTCATGTTATTAGCGAATCGAAAAGTAGCTGAACATATAGGTAAACAAGGAAAAGGAAAAAACAAATTAGGATTTGTTTATCGTTTTCATGATGTACCTAAACCTGAGACATTGACTAATTTCTCTCAATTTGCAGCTAAATTTGGACATCGCTTAAACATCAAAACAGACAAAGAAACTGCGAAATCTCTGAATGACCTAATGAGCAAAATAGAAGGTAGTAGAGAACAAAACTTACTTACGTCATTAGCAGTTCGATCGATGGCAAAAGCAATTTATACCACCAAGAAAACGTCTCATTATGGTTTAGCTTTTGACTATTATACTCACTTTACCTCGCCAATACGTCGTTATCCTGATGTGATGGTACATCGTCTATTACAGTATTATCTGGACGGAGGCAAAAATGTGAATACCGAGCATTATGAAAAACTTGCGGAACATTCTTCACAAATGGAGAAACGAGCAGCTGAGGCAGAAAGAGCATCTATTAAATACAAACAAGCAGAGTTTTTACAGGACCAAATTGGTGTAGAATATACTGGTATAGTGTCTGGTGTAACCGAATGGGGAATGTATGTAGAAATAGAAGAGAATAAGTGTGAGGGAATGGTGCGATTGAGGGATATTACAGATGACTTTTACACCTTAGATGAAAAAAACTACGCTATCATTGGTCAACGTAAGAAAAAGGTTTATCAATTGGGAGACGAGGTACAAATTAAAGTCAAAAAGGTAGATTTAGAAAAACGTCAAATTGATTTTACATTAATATCATAATAGAATATTATCAACAAGGCGCACCTTATTATATGCGCCTTGTTGGTCGTTTAGTTATTTTAAAAAGTCCTCTTTTTTGTAGTCAGGATTAGGATAAGTATAAAACCCCTCACCAGTAGAGACTCCCAATTTATTTTTATCGATAAAATTCTGTTTCAAATAATCGACAATTTTGATTGCCTGAGGATCTTTCGTAGCTTGAGCTTTCATCTGATTGATATTATAAGCTGTTGTAATACCTACAATATCTAAAATTGCAAATGGTCCTAAAGGAGAGCCCGTAGCAATCATCCAAGTTTTATCTATAGTCTGAACATCCGAAACATTATTCACCAATAAACCTGTTGCAGCGTCTAAAAAAGGAACAAGCATAGTATTTAATATATACCCTGGTTGTTCTTTATGAAGCGGTAACGCGACCATTCCAATTGCCTTAGCGAAATCAACTATAATATCAAAAATAGCGGGTGATGTCCCTGGATGTCCCATAACCTCTGCAGTATTATTGATCCATATAGTATTTGCAAAATGTAATGCTAAGAAACGATCAGGTCTTCCTGTATCCTGAGCAAACTGACTAGGCAATAAAGTTGATGAATTAGTAACAAAGATGGTATGTTCAGGAGCTAGCTTACCAGCACACAAGTAGAAATCAGCTTTTATAGCAGGATTCTCAGGAATAGCCTCTATCAGTAAATCAGCATTCACCAAAGCCGCTTGCAAATCATCTGTATATATCAAATTTGATTTAGTGAACTCAATTTGTTCATCTGTTGCATGTAAGTCATGCTTATAACTTGCAGCTAAAACGTCAAATTTCGACTTGGCTTTAGATAATACCTCCTCATTCACATCATAGACAACCACTTTAAAACCATGAAAAGCAGTTTGAAAGGCTATTTGATAACCTAAGACTCCTGATCCGGCGATAGTAACATTTTTAATTTCCATTCTACTTAGTATTTAGACATTCATTAATTGATAACTACCTAACAAGTTCATGCATTATATTGTTTCACATTTTCTGTGTTAAAAAAAATACAATAACTACTTTAACAAAAATTAATACATATTTCATAGCTTCAACTATTTACAGTGTCAAATATTATATATATCTTTGCAGACTTAAAAAGATTTTTTAACAAAAATTAAAAACAAAAACAGGTAAATGCCTACTATTCAACAATTAGTTAGAAAAGGTAGAGTAGCTCTGGTTGATAAGAGTAAATCACCAGCGTTGGACTCATGTCCACAGCGAAGAGGTGTATGTACACGTGTATATACTACTACCCCTAAAAAACCAAACTC
>CANRHE010000108.1 GCA_947630335.1 uncultured Sphingobacterium sp. | reverse complement strand
CCTTTTTTATTATGATCGATAAATTAATTCAACATATTAATAGTGTTACTCCTCTAACATCAGAAGAGATAGAAAGAGTGCATGACTTGTTTAAGGAAAAGGTTGTGCCACGGAAGTCGTTTTTGTTACGCTCTGGTGAATATGCAAACTTTTCAGCATTTGTCGTTGAAGGGTGTTTACGCTCCTATGCTATTGATACTAATGGTTATGAGCATATACTACAATTTGCTCCCGAAAATTGGTGGATATCTGACATGTATAGTTCCGTCAAAGGTGTTCCTAGTGGATTGAATATCGATGCTTTATTAGATACTAAGGTATTAGTTTTAAATAGATCATGCCAATTGAATTTATTTGATCATGTCCCGAAATTAGAACGGTATTTTAGAATACTTACCGAAAATGCATTAGCTGCTAGCAACCATCGTACTATTGATTATCTTACGTTGACCGCAAAACAACGTTATGAAAGATTTTGTCAACTATATCCAACAATTATCCACACGATACCACAAAAGGCTGTAGCTTCCTATATTGGTATCACACCAGAATTTTTGAGTAAGTTACGTGCTGAACGTGAGTAATTCCGATGTGAAGTAACTAAATTCTTAAGCTAGATTAAGAAATAGTACTTAGCAATCTCTTATTTTTGTTGTAATTAAAAAGGAGAAAAAAATGGCAAATACAGTTGTATTCAGAGCAGATAGTAGAGGGTATGCAGATCACGGTTGGCTGAAAAGTTTCCATACTTTTAGTTTTGCTGGGTATCACAATCCAAATCGGATGCACTTTGGTGCATTGCGCGTATTCAATGATGATTTTGTAGCAGGAGGCAACGGCTTTGGTAAACATCCGCATAGTAATATGGAGATTATATCAATTCCTTTAGAAGGTACATTAGCACATGAAGATAGCATGGGTAATAAGGGAGTGATTAATCCAAATGAAATTCAAGTGATGAGTGCCGGTACTGGTATCCAACATAGTGAATTCAATGGTAGCACTACTGATCCCGTTAAGTTTTTGCAAATATGGTTGTTTCCTAATCAAGAAAATGTTGAGCCCAGGTATGATCAAATTACATTGGATCCTAAGAATAGAGTAAATAGGTTTCAACAAATTGTTTCTCCCAATAGAGAGGACGAAGGCGCTTGGATACATCAAGATGCTTGGTTTCACTTGGCTGACTTAGAAAACGAAAATTCATTGACATATCAAATGAAAGAAAATGGTAATGGATTGTTTTTATTTGTTTTAGAGGGACAAGTTTCTGTATTAGGAAAAGATTTGCAAAGAAGAGATGCGATAGGTATTACAGATACTACGGATATTTCTATACATACTCAAGATAATAGTTGTTCATTGTTACTTATTGAAGTGCCTATGTACTAGTGAAAATATTTGTTAATTATGTTACACAAATGACTATGTTTATCAATAAATATAGTCATTTTTGTTTTGTTTCTTTTTTTACGGATAAAGAACTTTTTTACTTATTATTTGTTGATTATTCTAAGATTTTAGCCTGTTACATTTAGTTCATTGAGTATGAGGTTTTTTTTATTGTTATTTTTTTTACTTTGTCTTGTAAAAGTAAATGTATACGCTACTGAGCGTGGAGCGTTACACGCCGTAGATACTCTACCTAATAGTTTAGATTCTACTCAGGTACGTGGTTTATGGAAACCACTCAATAAGGATTCTTTATTTTATTTAGAAGATGTTGAAAAGACCCGCGAAAAGCATTTTTGGAGAGCTGGGACAGAGTGGGTTTTAATTCAAGCCGTTCCTGCTACTTTTAATCGATTTATTCGTAAAGACCCTTATTCATATATTACATTTAAAAATTTCTTTAGTCATCTTAAATTGAGTGCATGGAAATGGGACGATAACCAGTTTAGTACCAATCAAGTGGACCATCCTTACCACGGACAATTATACTTTAACTCTTTCAGAAGTAACGGATATAATTTTTATCAATCTAGCTTAGCTGCTGTAGCAGGTAGTTTTATCTGGGAGACCGCAGGTGAAACGCAAGCTCCAGCCATCAACGATTTTATCAACACTTCTTTTGGAGGAATTATTCTTGGAGAAATGACCCATCGTGTTTCTCGTAATATATTAGCCCGTAATCGTTCTGGACATAATAGAGTAGGTAACGAAATTGTCGCACTCTTAGTAAACCCTTTGAATGGATTAAATAGATTTTTGGATGGTAAATGGGGAAAGCCTGTTGATAAGTATTATACAACAGATAGTTCACATATTCATGCTGTTTTTGATTTAGGATTTAGACGTTTTGATGCTCAAGACGGAGAAATTTTACAGACAGGTAAAAACTCTGTATTTGGTCGTTTACGTTTTTTCTATACCAATGGTGAACATAATTATAAACGACCTTTTGATAAGTTCTCTGTAAATCTAGAAGTAGGGAATGGGGATAGTACATTTTTTAATGCGATCAATGTACATGCTCTATTGACTGGAGCTGAATTTTTCAAAACTAAACGAGGACGCCATTTCGGTACATTAGATGCCCATTATGATACTTATAATAACGATGCTTTTTTCTACGGCGCACAAAGTGTTGTTTACAACTGGAACTCCGATTACCTTTATCAAAATGGTAATAAACTTAATTTAAGCTTTGGTGCCGGTGCTGTATTATTAGCTGCGGTTCCTGATCCATATTTGTTATTTGGAGATGCTCGTAATTATAATTATGGTTCAGGAGTATCTTATCGTTTTAAAGGTGGAGTAAGCCTATTTAAGCGATTACGTTTGTCGGCGGACTACAATGGAGGTTATTTTCATACCATAAGTGGTAACGAATCCTATTACTTCTTACACGCAGCTGCTTTAGAAGCTAGTATACGGATCATTGATCGATTCTCTTTGAATCTATCCTCGGGTTATTTCACTCTAGAGTCTCATTATAAAGATCCTAAATTTGCAGATTTTACCAAAAAGTACCCTTACGGTAGAGCGTCAATAGCTTATAATATCCTGTTTTAGAATTTCTAAAACAGGATATTATAAGAAGACGATAAGTTAGGTATATTGCATATGTTCCATTTCTTTGCCAAAGATTAATTTATCTTTTACTGTTTTAAATCCCATGTTTAGATATAGTCTTTTTGCATTTGGATTTTCTTTATCTACCAATAATCCCAAAGTTTTACCTTGTTTATTCACAAAGTGATCAATAGCAAAGTTTAATAATTCTTTACCAATTCCTTTACCTCTAGCAGATGGATGGACAGCAAAGGTATCGATGTACATCTCGCCCGCTTCTGTTTCTTCATCTGCATAGTATTCATGACCATATTCTTCTTTTATCTTGTCCCAGACTCCTTGACGTAGTTCTTTGCATTTAGCTCCATCATAGATGCATATTTGTCCGAGAATTGAATCTCCTTCTTGAAGAACAAAAATGTTTTCATACGAGTATTGATTGCCTGTTTGACGAACTAATAACTCCATGAACCGGTCAGCTTCTTGCGGATCTTCCTTATCTATAAATTGATACGTTATTTCGAGCATAGCCATATTTATGAGTTGAGCCAATAGGGCGGCATCTGTAGGTAAAGCGGGTCTTATTATCATTTTCGATGATTTTAATATATAAATATAAACAAAAGGAGTCGATCATGTGATCGACTCCTTAAAATATTATGAATGAAAACTAAATTTTAGTTATCTAATTTTTCGAATTCATTATAGTCAATTTCTTTCGAATTGATTTTAATAGTCGATTTTAAGTAATCAAATACTTTTAATGCTTTTACTTCTTCGAATAGACGATTAGCTTGTTCTCTATCGGATAATAATTGAAGTGCAAATTGACCTAATTGCTCATCTGTTGGCTCTTCGTTGATGTTGTACATTTTGATTTGAGCATAGATACGTTCTTTTGCTAAATCTACCACTTCATCATATTTTACCTCTAGGTTGTTTGCCGTAACGATACGGTTTTCAATGATAGTCCATTTTAGGTTAGCAATGAAGTCAGCAAATCCTTCTTCAATTTCTTCAACACTAAGATTAGGGTTTGTAGCTTTTAACCATTTTTTTAAGAATGACTCTGGGAATTTTGCATCAACTTTTTCCATTCCGAATGTATATAATTCGTTACGAAGTTTTTGCGCTGCATTCTGTTTAAATAAGTTTTCAACTTCTTCTTTTACTTTCTCATTGAATTGTTCTGCTGAAGTTACTTCTCCTTCTGGGAACAATTTGTTGAAAAAATCTTGATCCAAATCAGCTTCTTCTAAACGATTAATGTTTTGAACAGTTAATTCGAATTTAGTTACGTCTAGATTTTCAGCTTCTTCTTCTGTAATACCTAAGATACGTGCCAAGTCAGCAACTTTGAATGCTTTTTTAACATCAATTTTCACCTTATCATCTTTTTTAAGACCGATTAGTGATTTTTTGATTTTTGCATCTTCAATAATGTCTGTACGAATAGAAGTAGTGTTCTCGATACCCTCTTCTTTATCTTGTTTCAAAACAGCGTATAATACGTCACCATCTTCAGAAACTTCTGGATTCGTCATTTTTCCATAACTACGACGTAAGTTCTTGATACGTTCTGTTA
Organism: uncultured Sphingobacterium sp.; assembly: GCA_947630335.1. Classification (GTDB taxonomy): domain Bacteria; phylum Bacteroidota; class Bacteroidia; order Sphingobacteriales; family Sphingobacteriaceae; genus Sphingobacterium. The sequence goes on along the minus strand of CANRHE010000108.1, from coordinate 3,990 downwards.
AGGTAGCTTCGTCCGCTTTGATATCATACTCTGTGAACTCAGTTTCTGCTGTGAATGGAATTTCGAATTCAGGAGCTAAACCGATTTCATAATTGAATGAGAAATTATCTTTAAAATCCCAGTTATATTTTGTGTCTTCTTCACTATCAACAGGAAGTGGTTGACCCAATACTTCTAATTTTTCTTCTGTGATGTATGCCGAAATCCTTTCGTTGATTATACGGTTTACTTCATCAAATAAGATCGATTTACCGAATGAACGTCTGATGTGGCCCGCAGGTACCATGCCAGGACGAAATCCAGGTAACTTTGCTTTTTTAGCTTGATCTTTGATTGCTTTGTCAACAGCAGGATTATAATCTTCTGGTGCTAAATCAACGGTAAATGTAGCGTTGATATCATCAATTTTCTTTAGTGAAATATTCATACTTTGTTAGCGTTATTGTCGCAATATAAAAAAAAATCCTCCCGATTCATTTTGTTCGGGAGGATATCAAGTGCGGAAGAAGGGACTCGAACCCCCACGCCGTGAAGCGCCAGATCCTAAGTCTGGTGCGGCTACCAATTACGCCACTTCCGCAGTTAGGATTTCTTTTGTGATACAAAGATAGAATAAGAATTGACATTTGTCAAGTGTTTTTTAATAAAAAATACACAGTTACTGTTTAATGTGTTGTTTTTCAGTGAAAAAAAATATTTCATGGATTTCTTTTTTTGCTTTTTATAGCTGTCTAATCCTCATTTTGCTATCCCCTCTAATATAATACCTGCTCTATTTTGTTGTTACCTTATTAATTTCATCGTATTAGGTGTTAATTATGTTGTTATTCAAAAGGTAGATTAACTGTATTTCATACGGAGATTGTACGGGTATTATACGGATCTATCCGAATGAAGTCCGTATGAAGTCCGAACGAAGTCCGAATGAAGTCCGCGTAAAGTTCAAACCTGATATGAACTTTATACGAACCAGCTACCTTATATTTAAAGACCTTTATTGTGTGGTATTAATAATATTGGCTTTCTCGGGTAGGGAGGGTATTCTCTCGAGTAAGCATCCGAATCAAATAGCTTTAAATGCGTAGTAAAACAATATTTTCTTATCTTGCATACCTTAAAAGTAGAGTTTATGAATAAAATATCGATTTTGGCTATGGCCCTGTTGGTGAGCAGTTCGTCAATGGCTCAACAGCATACGAAAGTACATATGGATAAAACTATCTTAACTAATAATTCATCAGATACATTCGGAAAGCAAGCGATGACCGCTATGGATCTTTGGAGTCTCGGTAGAGTTTCAGCAGAAGGGTTGACAGCAGATGGCTTACAATTGGTTTATGGTGTGTCTAATTATTCGGTAGAAACCAATAAGTCGGAGAAAAATTTATTTACGATTAACCTTCATAATAAGCAAGTAGCGCAATTAACAGATGGAATAGGAGGAGAATCTGTAGTGAAGATCGAGCCTAATGGCGATGTCATCTATCTGTACAAAGGTCAATTGTGGAAGAAGAGTGTAAATGGAGGAGAGGCTACTCAATTGACCGATGTTGCGGAGGGGTTAGAGAATGTCGTGTTTTCACCAGATGGAAAACACATATTGTTTAGCAAAGCGGTTCTGTTAAAGAAATTTCATAGTCCAGACAAGTTTGAGGATCTTCCAAAATCGAATATGTACATCTATGATAATCTGGAGTACCGCCATTGGGATACTTTTAATAATGGAACATTTAATCATCCCTTTGTTGCGAGTTATGAGAATGGTAAATTGGGTGAGCCAGTAGATATATTGCAGGATCAACCGTATTATAGTCCTCAAGCACCATTCGGAGGTTCTGAAGATTTTGCATGGTCACCTGATAGCAAGTCTGTATTATATGTATGTAAGAAGAAGTTTGGTAAAGAGTATGCGGTTAGTACTAATACGGATATTTATAAATATGATTTAACCTCGAAGGAAACTACTAATCTTACGGAAGGAATGATGGGGTATGATACCAACCCCGTTTTTAGTCCTGACGGCAAGGTGTTGTCTTGGGCGAGCATGAAAACTGACGGTTATGAGGCTGACAAGACGGACATTATCGTTCGGAATGTTAGTACGGGGCAGCAATTAAATCTTACTGCACATTGGGATGGTACAGTCAATTCGTTTACATGGAGTAAGGATAATAAGAAGATATATTTTACAGCACCTGTACGTGGTACTGTACAATTATTTGTGATCCATCTTCCTGTAAATTGGAATAATCGTGCTTTACCTGCTATCGATCAATTATCAGAAGGTGTTTTTGATATTAATAGTATAGTTGGTGAGACTAAGAATGGATTGGTCGTGACCATGACAAAGATGACTCAGGCTCCTGAGGTATATTTGTTTAATTTCAAGAATAAATCTCTTGAGGCTATTACTAGTGTTAATAATGAGCAGTATGCCTCCTTTAAGGAGACTAAAATGGAAGGTCGTTTTACAAAAGCATCTGATGGCCAAGATTTATTTTCTTGGGTAATTTATCCACCTGATTTTGATCCTTCTAAAAAGTATCCAACTTTACTTTTTTGTCAAGGTGGACCACAGTCAGCGACTACACAAGGGTATTCCTTCCGTTGGAACTTCCAATTAATGGCTTCTAAGGGTTATATTGTTATTCTTCCTAATCGTAGAGGTATGCCGGGTTGGGGTGTGAAGTGGAATGAAGATATTTCTAAAGATTGGGGTGGTCAAGCTATCCGTGACTATTTATCGGCTATTGATGATTTTAAGAAGGAACCTTATGTTGATAATTCTCGAATAGGAGCTATTGGAGCTAGCTATGGAGGTTATTCTGTATTTATGTTGGCCGGAGTTCATGAAAATAGGTTCAAGACATTTATTTCACATAATGGATTGTTCGATATGACTTCTTGGTATAATACTACTGAGGAGCTATTCTTTGCTAATCATGATTTGGGCGGACCTTATTGGGATGCTAAAAACTCAAAAACATACAACGAATTTAATCCTATAAAACATATTGATAAGTGGAATACACCTATCATGATTTATCAAGGAGCTAAAGATTATCGTGTTCCTGTAGGACAAGGTCTTGCCGCATTTCAAGTAGCTCAGTTGAAGGGAATCAAAAGTCGCTTGGTATATATGCCAGATGAAAATCACTGGGTGTTGTCAGGACAAAACGCTTTGGTTTGGCAAAGAGAATTCTTCGATTGGTTGAAAGAGACTTTATAGGAGATTCAATATTCATTAATAAAAAAGGGCGAAATCATTGATTTCGCCCTTTTTTATTATTTGGTATCCTTTTTACCGAAAATAGATATTTTTAAGTATTTGCCTGGGTTGTTCTTGACGTCATAAATTAATTGATTCAAGTTGTCCGAAGCATTGTTGAGGTTGTTGTACAACTTGTCATCGTTAATTAATAGACCAATAGAACCATCTCCTCTATTTATTTTATCCGTTATGGCTTGTACATCTTGCATCGCTTTACTTGCATTGTCGATAGTCTCTCTTATTTCTGCTTTGGACAGGTCTTCTGTAAGATTATCTAAGTTGGCAAGGATAGCATTAATGTTACTTTGATTATTTTTGAAGTTGGTTGTTATTGATTCAAGATTCTGCATAATTTTTGCTAATCTAGCTCTTTCTGACCCCATTAGATTCTCTACATCAATAGTTATTTTTTCCATATTACTCAAAGAAACAGAAATACTACGTAGGCTGCTTTTGAAGTCTCTTTGGAACTCGTCATCTAGAGCTGTGTTCACAGCCGAAAGTACGGAGTCTAATTTAACTACCAAATGTTCTACTTTATTCTGCAATGGTTCTACTTTTTCCATAAGGTTGGCTTGTACATCAGATTGAAGTGGATCACCATTATTAGCATAGGTCTTACTATTTCCGAGGTCAAATACGATGACTTTGCTTCCTAGTATACTTTCGCTGACTATACGAGCTATAGTATTGGAAGGTATTTCGTAATCGCTCTTAAT
>CANRHE010000107.1 GCA_947630335.1 uncultured Sphingobacterium sp. | reverse complement strand
GTACCTACTATTAAGTAAATACCTAACAGTACCAAACCTATCACTAAACCATAGGCCCACCAAGTCTTAAGCTCTACATATCCACTACCAAAAAATACAGGAGCTGGACCGTGCCCATAGTGCGTAAGTGTTCCGTACAATGAACCTGTAAATCCTAACATTAAGGCTAATAATAATGGTGGCACTCCTAATGATATACCGACAGCCAATAGTGCAGCATACATAGCTGCTACGTGTGCAGTAGCACTAGCAAACAAGTAATGACTGAAGAAATATACACCTACTAATACAGGATAAGCATAATGCCAATCCATATCACCCATTTTGCTTTTTACCAAATCACTAAACCAAGCAATGAAGCCCAATTGATTCAACGAACTAGCCATCATTACCAATACAGCAAACCATACAATAGTATCCCAAGCTCCCTTCTCTGACTTAACATCTTCCCATGTCAATACCGAAGTCAATAGCAATATAGCCAATCCTATGAATGCAGTTGTGGTAGCATCAATGCTAAACAAATCACCTGTGATCCAGAGAAAAAGTAAAATGAAAAAAGTAACTAGCATCAATATTTCGGAGACTTTAAGCTTGCCCATCTCTTTTAACTTCTCCGCAGCTATCTTTGGAGCTTCTGCTGTCTTCTTGAGTTCTGGTGGATAAATTTTATATAATATAAAGGGCACTAATAAAAAGGAAAGTAAACCTGGAACAATTGCTGCTTGGGCCCAAGACATCCAAGTAATACTAAAGCCCATATCTGCCACGAACTTCTGACACATTGGATTACTAGCTGTACCTGTCAAAAACATAGAAGAACCTATCAAATTTACATAATAACAATTCAATGTTAAGAAAGAACCTAATTTGCGGTTTGTCTCTGGTTTCTGAGGGTCGGAACCAAAGTTCAACGCCATCGACTTCATAATTGGGTAAATAATACCGCCACCGCGGGCTGTATTGCTAGGTATTGCGGGCGCAAGAACTAAGTCGGCAAAGCCTAAGCCATAGGCTAAACCAAGGGTACTTTTACCAAAAATTTTAATAAAAAGATATGCAATACGATTACCCAGGCCTGTTTTAATAAAACCTCTTGCGATAAAGAATGAAATACCAATTAGCCAAATCACCTTATCTCCAAATCCACTCAAACTCAGCGCAATGGATTTACCAGGATTACCAGGTGCCAGTAACTGAAATCCAGCTATCAAAGCAACGGCCAACATACACATAGTACCCATCGGTGCCGCCTTCAGGATAATGCCAAAAATTGTACTGACAAATATAGCAAACAAATGCCAAGCCTCAGGAGTGACTCCCTCTGGTATAGGACAAAACCAAATTGCAAGACCTACAATAAAAGTTATCCCTAAATTTTTTAAATTTACTTCTTTCATAGTTTATAGATTTATTGTAGACGACATTGAAACTGTAAGAAATATAAATTAGCTGAATAGGTTTTTGTATTAGCAATATCCTTCTTATAATGATCGATTTGAACTCCAAATTGCAAACGTGCACCATAATCCTTTAAGAACTCCACACTCGCCATCGGAACAAGTGTCTTTCTAGGATTAGAATTTAACTTGGCATTAGCATCCAAATACTCATACCGCAACGAAAAATCAAGTGCTTGTAAATGTTGTCGACCAATAACATATCTTAGATTGGGAAGAATATAGATATCTTTGAGTACATAATCATTTAGACTTCCGATACGTAATTCTTCAGGTGTACTGAAGTATAAAGATTGATTCAATGCTTGAACAGCCTCTACCTGAAAATCTAAACTTAGCTTGTTACTGAAATTAATTCTATATGTTCCCTCTAGACCTAGTGCGTATATAGATTTGTCGAACTCATCCCCAGCCCCAGCACTCATCCCTAGAGTGAATTTATTCTTCTTATCTATATCTAACCATAATCTCGTCGAGAAATGCTTGCCATTATTATCGTCCATCTTATTCTTACCATTACCATTTGTAGCCGATAAGGAATAGTTTAGTGGAACCTTACCTAAGTCGACAGATCCACTGGCCATAGCACCGACTTGAAAACTTTGCCATCCATTTTCTCCTAACAAATAGTAAGCATTAGAATAATCTATCGATTTCACGATATCAACTGGATGCGAATCCTCAATACCAAATGCTGGCCTAAATTGTCCAACATTAAATTTAAAGTAACGACTGACATAGTATTGAGCATAAGCGTTTTCTAAAACTTTTGTTTTGGGATCAGACTTAAAGTCTGACAGATTCACTAACGTAACTACCGACAAGTTCTTAGTCAAATTAGCATTTAAGGATACACGCATTCTTTTGATATCAAATGTGTTATCCACAAATGACCCTGTAGTATGCTGCAATCCATTCACATCTACACGGTTCTTCTCACTATATAAATAGCGAGCTTGAAATAAACCACCTACCTTGAACCTCGGAAATTGACCTCTGGTCTCATCAAGAGAATCTGTACCTGCCGAGTCTTGGAGAGATTGTGCAATTGCACTACTGCATAGCAAGGCAAAGGCGACCATTATGTATGTTATATGTTTATAGTAACTCATAACTATCTTTTTTTAGATCGCAAAAAGCTAGCTCTATTATACTCATAATTCATCCTAGCGATATTGAGTACCGATATACCTTGAGGACACTCTACTTCACATGCTTCCGTATTAGAACAATGGCCAAACTCTTCTTTATCCATCTGTGCTATCATATTCAGTACACGATGAGAACGTTCCTCTTTTCCTTGTGGCAGTAAAGCCATTTGAGTGATTTTGGCTGCAGTAAATAATGCTGCACTACCATTTTTGCAAGTGGCCACACATGCACCACAACCTATACACGCTGCAGAGTCAAATGCTGCTTCGGCTATATCATGCGAAACAGGTATACTATTCGCCTCTGGAGCTTGACCAGTATTGACAGATACAAAACCACCCGATGAAATAATACGATCAAAGGCAGAACGATCTACTTTCAAGTCCTTTTTTATTGGAAAACCCAGTGCACGAAATGGCTCAATGAGGATAGTTTCATTATCTTTGAATTCACGCATGTGCAATTGACATGTTGTTGTATTCTTAAGAGGCCCATGTGCTATTCCATTAATAACCACGCCACATTGGCCACAAATTCCTTCGCGACAGTCGTGATCAAATTCGATAGGCTCTTCATTATTTCTAATTAATTGATCATTTAGGGTGTCCAACATTTCTAAGAAGGACATATGGGTATTAACATTATCTAGAGAATAGTCAACCATTTTACCTTCGGAAAAGCGATCTTTCTGTCTCCATACTTTCAAATTTAATTTCATAAAGTACAATTATTTATAACTACGGATAGTTGGTTGAACAAATTCAAAGGTCAAATCTTCTTTATTTAATACCGGAACTTTATCAGCCCCCCCTGGCCATTCCCAAGCGGATATAAATTGAAAATCAGCATCATTACGCTTCGCTTCTCCGTCTTCTGTCTGATACTCCTCTCTAAAGTGTGCTCCACAAGACTCTTCTCGCGTCAAAGCATCATAGCACATTAAGCTACCTATCTCAAAATAATCTGCTACACGCCCTGCTTTTTCTAATTCAGAGTTCATCGTACCAGCATCTCCAGTCACATTTACATCTCTGTAAAACTCAGCTTTAAGCTTACGAATTTCATCAATAGCATATTCCAATCCACGTTTATTACGAGCTAAACCACAATAGTCATACAACAACTTCCCTAATTTCTTGTGAAAATAATCCACAGTTTTGGTCCCTTTAATCTTCAGCAGCTCATTGAGTTTTTCTTTCACATCGCGCTCTGATTTATCAAATTCAGGATGATTTACTCCGATTTTCCCTACTTTAATCTGATCAGCCAAGTAGTTTGCTATCGTATATGGAGCAATAAAATAACCATCTACCGATGCTTGCAATAAGGAGTTAGCTCCTAGACGATTGGCTCCATGATCAGCAAAGTTGGCTTCACCTAATGCAAATAAACCTGGTATTGTAGTCATCAGTTCATAATCCACCCATAATCCACCCATAGAAAAATGAGCAGCAGGCGATATCATCATGGGTTCTTTATATGCGTTGATGCCTGTTATTTTTTCATACATATTGAATAGATTGCCATACTTTTCAGCAATCTTTGCTTGACCTTGTTCTTTAATTGCTTTTGAAAAATCTAAATAAACAGCATTTTTCAATGCGCCTACACCGTATCCTGCGTCAATGCGTTCTTTTGCTGCACGTGATGATATATCTCTAGGTGCAAGGTTACCAAAAGCAGGATATCTTCTTTCCAAGTAATAATCTCTTTCTTCTTCTGGAATATCATTAGCCAAGCGTGTCTCTTCTAAATTCTTAGGTACCCATATACGTCCATCATTACGTAATGACTCAGACATTAAGGTTAATTTAGACTGATAGTCGCCAGATTGTGGCAAAGAAGTAGGGTGTATTTGAGTCCAACTAGGCGAAGCAAAGTAAGCCCCCTTCTTATGTGCTCTCCATATCGCAGAGCCATTACAGCCCATTGCTAATGTCGATAGATAATATATTTTCCCAAACCCACCAGTTGCCAATACTACCGCGTGGGCATCATGGCGTTCTATTTCTCCTGTCTCTAAGTTACGAGCAATTATACCCCGTGCCTTGCCATCAATCACCACTAAATCTAACATCTCATGAGAAGAATAGAGACTAACAGTACCTTTACTCACTTGTCTCATCAGCGCTTGGTACGTCCCTAATAATAACTGTTGTCCTGTCTGACCACGAGCGTAAAAAGTACGGCTCACCTGCACCCCTCCAAAGGATCTATTATTCAAATAACCTCCGTACTCACGCCCAAAAGGAACACCCTGAGCTACAGCTTGGTCTATTAAATTCACCGAACATTCGGCAAGTCGGTATACGTTCGCTTCGCGCGCTCTAAAATCTCCACCTTTTAAGGTATCTACAAACATACGGTAGATACTATCGCCATCATTTTTATAATTCTTAGCCGCATTTACGCCTCCTTGAGCTGCTACAGAATGGGCTCTACGTGGGGTATCTTGAAAGCAAAATGACTTTACATTATACCCCATCTCTCCCATAGATGCTGCTAAAGAGGCGCCTGCCAACCCTGTACCAACAACAATAATATCTAACTTCTTTCTATTAGCAGGGTTAACTAGCTTAGCTGTTTTTTTATAGTTTGACCACTTTTCCTCTAACGGTCCATTCGGTATTTTAGGATCTAATTTCATAATGTAAGCTATTATTTATGAGTGAAGTATATAAATATAGGCATCAATGCAAATCCTGTACAAATAATAATTGAGTACCATATCCCGAAAACATTAATCCATCGTACAAACTTAGGATTGAATAAACCTAGTGTACGTACACCACTCGATATCCCATGGATAAGGTGATAGGCTAAAGCAATCATAGCCAAGACATATATAATGACAAGCCACCCTTGCTGAAATGCTGTTACTACCACGGTATAAAGATCTTTGTGGCCCCAAGGGTCTAGACTAATTTTTCCAAACTTGTACACATACCAAAAGTTTTGAAAGTGCAATACAATAAAAATCAATATAATAGTACCCAATACGCCCATATTCCGACTATACCACTTACTTGATCTCGCCCTCTGGTCATCTTTATAATGCCCTCCTGTATTGTTGTTCTTCTTCGAGATAATCAACGCATAAATGGCATGCAAAAGAATACTCAGGTATAAAACATACGACACGAGCTTTACTAGGAAATTACCTGTCAAAAAACTGGAATATGCATTAAAACTTTGTTGTGCATGTTCTGGAGGAAGAAATAACTGAGTGTTCCCTAAAAAATGAATTAAGAGAAAAAAACACAAAAATAACCCCGTCAGGGCCATAATAATTTTGTGAGCTAATGTGTTCATAGGCAGAAGGGTATAATTTTAATATAAACAATAATGACTAACTACGAATTGCCTATACTTAAGGACAATTTATATCAGTTTCACATACAACACCGATGAACATAAAATGTTTTATTACATTTCTATGATTTATAACAAAAAAACGGGGCTCTATTTATAGAGCCCCGCCTGATATAATGATTTATAGACTGATTAGTTCTTCAGATACTTTTCTAAGAACTGATCTTGTTCCCATAACAAGTGAAAAATATTTTCCTTTGCGGCATAACCATGAGATTCGCGTGGAAGAATAACCATACGTACAGGTGCTCCGAGATTCTTCAATGCTTGAAAATAACGCTCCGTTTGTAAAGTAAATGTTCCAGGATTATTATCTGCCGCACCATGTACTAATAACATTGGCGTTTTCATTTTATTCGCGCTCATAAATGGTGACATCGTCATGTATAATTCTGGGGCGTCCCAAAAATTACGTTGCTCTGATTGGAAACCAAATGGGGTCAAAGTACGGTTATATGCTCCAGAACGTGCAATACCTGCAGCAAAAAGATCAGAATTAGAAAGCAAGTGAGCTGTCATAAAAGCACCATACGAATGCCCGCCAACAGCAACCTTCTTGCGATCAATATACCCCAACTCATCAACCGCGTTAATAGCGGCTTCGGCATTAGCTACCAACTGCGGAATAAAAGTATCGTTGGGTTCTTGAACACCCTCTCCCACAATAGGGAAGGCTGCATTATCTAAGACAGCATAACCCTTGTTCACCCAATAAATAAAAGACCCATAGCTAGGGTATGTAAATTCTTTTGGATTTGCAGTGCTTTGGCCAGCGGTATTTTTATCCTTATACTCCCTCGGATAAGCCCAAATTAACAGAGGTAACTTTTCCTTCTTTGTTTTATCATATCCTGCGGGCAGGTATAATGTCCCCGAAAGATCTACTCCGTCATTACGCTTATAATTCAACACCTCTTTGTGTACTGCTTCCAAAGGTTTGAAGGGGTTTTCGATAGAAGTGATGGCTCTCTGTTTTCCACTTTTTATATTTTTAGAATAATAGTTAGGAAAATCCGTAGCCGACTGTAGCGATATCAATATATCACCTTTGGACACATCAATGAAATCTACAATACGCTCTTGCTGTAAAGATTCCTTAGCGGTATATATTCTCTTTTTCTTTAGGGTTTTCAAATCAAGCTCGTCGATAAACGGAAACTCACCTTCCTTAGTAAATCCAGGTGCTAACCAATAGCTCTTATCCTTATTAATATAAAGCGTCTGCATACCGTATTCATTACGATCACGGAAAGGTCTACCAGGGTCAGAATAAATATCCTGACTATTTCGGTCTACAATTACTTTAGTATTTCCAGATTTGGGATCGAGCAATAATGTTTTTGTATTACGTGTATCATACCAACTGGATGTGACCAACGCGTACTGATCATTACCCCATATAATTCCCGAAAAACGATCCTTTACTTTGGTTAATGACTGAGGTTTACCATTAAAAGGATAGTCCAAAGTAAACAATTCATCCCTAAAATCAACCTCTTTACTCGCATCTCCTCCATCCAAGGCTTCTACAAAAAACAAAGTAGAAGGCTTGTCTGCGCGCCAAGAAAGCATACGTTTACCAGGCCGCGTAGATGAAAAACCCTTAGGCATTATTTCCATTAAAGGAGTCTCATTGACCTTTTGTACTAAATTACCTTTAATATCATAAACACTGGTTTCTTGCGGAAAGGAGTTGTAGGATACGACATAAGAGAATGGTTTTTTTAATTGCGAGACCAACACGTATTCGCCATCGGGAGAGATGGTCGCTTGAGTATACATGCCTGAGCTTAAAAACTTTTTCTCGCCTCCTTGCAAATCTAACCAAAACAGCTCAGCTGTGGCTAAACTCTCAAAGTCTTGTTCATCTTGCGGATTCTTTAACAAATCTTGATAGGTTCTTAATTGAGATACCTTACCTTGACTAGTAGATACTACGGGGCCTGTTGGCAAATCTTTGCTGTGATCAACTAAAGCAGGTCGATTCTCAGGAGACTTACTAATCAAAAAACCTTCTCCATTACGTAGCCATTGATAGGGGCTCCTCAAGACTGCATTCAAGTCATACCCTGTTAGTTGTCGAGCTCGTTTACTCCCCACATCTATCAGCCACAAGGATACTCCAGAATCATTAGTATGCGTAAAAGCTATTGAATTGCCATCAGGTGAAAATGAGACGTTAGAAATCAAAGCGTCAGCAGGCAAGTCTACTATATCAAACTCTTGACCAGTACGCGATGCTTTTAAACGTAAGTTATTAAAATAATTCTCCGTACTGGCTATTCTTGTCTTTGCGTTAATACGTAACCCTGCCAATCTAATCTCCTCTTGACCTAATTCCTCCAAAGTTTTATAGGTAGGTCTATAGCTCAACAAAGTCCACGACTTATCGGGGCTCATACTAATAGTTGGAGGTCGTACAAAATCAGCCAAAACCATAATTTCTTCAGATGGCTTCTGAAAATTAATATTTTCTTGCGCAAATACATTAGAAGCACTTAACAGCAAGAACAGTAAAGGTATTTTTTTCATAAAATAGGGGAATATTTATAACCACCAAATTAATAAAAATAAACTAAATACGAAAACAAGTCATACTCTAACTTACAACTGCTCCGTTCAATGCTTTGTACTTTATTATTCGTATTGAATAAGAGAACTAGCCCTTTGATAGGACACAGTGCTATGATTAGCTTTACGATGAATGTAATTCTATACAAATACCATTCGGACTTTATTCGGGTATTGCTCGGCTTCATCCGAATGAAGTCCG
>CANRHE010000106.1 GCA_947630335.1 uncultured Sphingobacterium sp. | reverse complement strand
GGCAATACTTGGCGAGATTTTACAACAGAAGAGTTTACTAATACATTTAGAGCGGTAGTTAAGCCAGTTAAAGGTTTAGTCTTTAATTTTGATTATAGTAATCGTATTGATAATACTGGGCGCACGCTACGTTTAAACCCATTTGAATATCTCAAAGGAAATAAATTTATCCCTACTGTTGAAGGGCTTAATCGACTCACTGAATACCGTTGGAAAGATAAGTATAATGCTTTGAATGCATTTGCGACTTACAATCTAACTGTTGCCAGTCAACATAACTTCAAATTATTAGCAGGTTTCAATCAGGAGCAATTTGATCGTGATCGTGTAGAAGTTACAGCAGATGATTTGCTCTTAGAAGATCTTTCCAATTTGTCTCTTGCTACTGTAATGAATAGTATTTCTGGATCAGCAATGAGTTGGGCAGTACGTGGATTCTTTGGTCGTTTCAATTATGACTATGATAATAAATATCTTTTGGAGATGAATGCGCGTTATGACGGATCTTCTCGTTTTCCAAAAGATAGTCGATGGGGATTTTTTCCATCGGTCTCCGTTGGATGGCAAATGGATAGAGAGAAATTTTGGCAGAATATTCAACCTTATATAACTTCATTTAAACTAAGAGCTTCATATGGAAAACTTGGTAACCAGACGGTAGATGTCAATACCTTCCGCGAATTAATGAATGTGTCACGTTCCAATAATTGGTTGAATCAAGGTAACCCTTTGGTCATGGCACAAACCCCAGCTCCATTACCAAGTGTTGTCACCTGGGAAACTACTCGAAGCCTGAATTTTGGTGCGGATATAGGCGTGTTAGACAATAAATTAACCTTCAATTTTGATATCTATCGCAAAAATGTTGAAGGCATGTATCTTCCTGGCGAGCCTTTACCTGCAGTTTTTGGTGCAAGTGAACCGAAGGAAAACTATGCTAGTCTCCGGAATGAAGGGTACGAATTAGGTATTTCTTATCAAAATAATTTTAATGTTGCCGGTTCACCATTGCGATTAAGAGTAGGTGCTAATGTGTCTAACTTTAAGGGTATTATTACTAAATATAATAATCCTAATGGACTCTTGAGTTCTTATTATGAAGGACAACGATTAGGCGAGATTTGGGGATACCGAGTGCAAGGTCAGTTTCAGTCAGATGAAGAGGCCTTAGCTTATCAAAATACCTTTGTAAATCCAGCTGTTTCTTTAGCCAAAGTATATGGCGATGTATTTAATGTTGTACAGAATAGCGAATGGAATAGTTTACGAGGTGGTGATGTCAAGTATATTGATTTAAATGGAGATGGCAAAATCGATAATGGGAATAATACCTTGAGCGATCATGGTGATTTGGAACGTATAGGTAATGCTGCCCCTCGTTTTCCTTTTGGGATTAATATCAACGCTAGCTGGAAGAATTTTGATTTCGGAATGGCATTGTCAGGCATTGCTAGACAAGATTGGTATCCAACGGGTGAGCTGTATTGGGGAACTTACCAGCGTCCATACCTATCATTTTTGCGAAAAGATTTGATAGACAATGCATGGACACCTGATCATAAAGATGGTATCTATCCTCAAATTTATAGGGGATATTCCTCCTTACAAAGTAATAGATCACTCTATCAAATCAATGATTATTACCTAACTAATGTAGGTTTTTTACGCGCTAAGAATATCAATGTTGGATATACCTTCTCGCAAGAATTGACTCGTAAAATCAAAATTGAAAAACTAAGATTATACTTTAGCGGAGAGAATATTTTCACGTGGTCATTTGGCGGATTGACTAAATATATTGATCCTGAACAAGCAGGTTCAGCAATCAATTTATCTTCTCCAGCTTCTGCTAATGATCGTGGTGATCAACGAGTATATCCAATGGGTAAGACATATTCATTAGGATTAATATTGGATTTATAAGAAATAGAAAATATGAAAGTAATATTTCGATATATATACGTCTACTTTTTCACAGTAATTATCATGGTTTTAACTGCCTGCGATAAGAACTTCTTAGATAGACCTTCAAAAGACAAAGTAGATGCTCCATTTTTCTTTAATTCGGCAAAAGATTTGGAGGTTGCGACGAATGCACTTTATACAATTTTGCCTGATTATGGGATTTATACAGAAGATGCCGCATCTGATAATATGGTACCATTAAATCCGAGTACCAAAATTAGAGGTAGTCGTATTGTACCAGTTAGTAGTGGTTCTGGTGGATGGTCTTGGGGCGATTTGCGCAATATAAATTATTTTTTAGCTAATTATCATAAGGTTAATGATGAGGGAGCTAAAGCAAAATATAGTGGAATAGCAAGGTTTTTTAGAGCATACTTTTATTATAATAAAGTAAAGACATTTGGTGATGTTCCTTGGTATAGTCATGTATTAGATGCTAAAGATCCAGAACTTTATAAGCCTAGAGATTCACGGATTCTAGTGATGGATTCAATTATGGCAGATTTGAATTATGCTATTCAAAATATTCCTGCTGACAAACAAGTGAATTTAATTACAAAGTATACTGCAATGTTGCTGAAGGCACGCGTTGCACTTTTTGAAGGTACATTCAGAAAATACCACGGTATACAAGGACATGAAGAATATTTAAAAGAGGCCGTTGCTGCATCACAACAATTAATGAATTCTGGAGCCTACTATTTATTTACCGAAGGGGGTAGTAAGGCTGCGTATCGTAATTTATTTGGTAGGAGTAATCAAGACAATATTGAGACAATATTAGCAGTAGATTACGAAACTGGTAAACGAGTACACTCATTAGGTAATTTATTAACGTCAGCGACTCAAGGGTCATACGGTGTCACTAAAGATTTTGTCAATAGCTTTTTGATGAGTGATGGATCTCGCTTTACGGACAAAACAAATTACCAGACTATAGGATTTTTTCAAGAAATGCAAAATAGGGATCCACGACTTACCCAAATTACAGCGGGCTCAGATTTTAAAGTCACAGGAGAGTCTGTAGTTGAACCTGTTAATCTAACTATTACGACTACAGGTTATAGACTCATCAAAGCTCTACCTAATAGAGGACAATGGGCTACCTCTGGATCTTATTTTGATATTATTCTCTTTCGTTACGCAGAGGCATTACTGATTTTTGCAGAAGCAAAGGCCGAACTAAATGCGATTACACAAGGTGATCTTGATGCTTCTATTAATAAACTTAGAGCACGTGTAGGTATGCCTAATCTGATGTTGGCAGATGCCAATGCGAAACCTGATGCTTACCTGGAGAATATGTATCCTAATGTTGATCAAGGGGCTAATAAAGGAATTATATTAGAAATAAGACGAGAGCGCCGCATAGAATTATTTAATGAAGGATTTCGATGGGATGATCTGATGCGCTGGAAAGCAGGTAAGAAAATTGAACAACCTATGGTAGGTATTTATTTTGCAGGTGTTGGCGGGTATGATTTTTCAGGAAATGGTCAGATTGATGTGTTCCTACATACCGGTAGTACCAGCGGAGCACCCTCAACAGTTACATCCTTTATCAATATATTACAACGTACTTTACGTAATCCATTAACAGGTGCGGGCAATGCTACCTCAGGTAATATGGATCCTTTTCCTTCGGGGGGTAAGTTTGATGAAAGTAAAGATTATTTAGCTCCTATTCCCTCAGAGGATTTACTGCTCAATAAGAATTTAGTACAGAATCCAAACTGGTAGGTATGATGAGAGTTTTGTGGATATTTATCGTGTTTGTTTTAGTTCACCCAGTGAGTGCACAGCAATCAACGTTTACTATGCCTATTGGCTATGCAGTGAATATTCATTCTATTACCCAAGAAAAAATGGAATATGCCAAGTCCCTAGGTATAGATTATATCGAATTATCCAATATTGGTTCTCTTTTGGATAAAGATCTGGTCTTGAAGTATGACGAAGAGTATTGGAGTAGTAAAATTGATACAATAAGCCAAATTCTCCAAAACTCAGGGATATCCGTGTGGTCTATACACATGCCCTTTTCTCAACAGTTAGATCTATCTACTCTAGACGAAGAGGCTAGGTTGCGGGTTATACAAGCGCACCTACAGGTTTTGAAAGTGCTGAAAAGGTTACATCCTCAGATTATACTTTTTCATCCTTCTTATTATTTAGAGTTGAATGAAAGAGATGCGCGAATAAATCAATTGGTTAAGTCTGTTAAGGAGCTCCATGAGTCTATTGCCGAAGATAATATGATAATGGTGGTTGAGAATATGTTAGGCCCTACATTGACCATCGGGAATAGAGAAAGACCATTACTGCGAACAGTTGAGGAATGCGTGTTAGTTTTTAATCGCTTTCCTATAGATGTAGGTTTAGCCGTCGATATGTGTCACATTGCTCATCCCGAACTGCTCATTCATGAATTTGGAACTAGGGTAAAAACCCTTCATGTTTCTGACGGTAATGGAAAGGCGGAAACACATTATTTACCCTGTACTAATCAGGGAGAGAATAATTGGAACCTCATTTTTTCAGCGTTAGAAGATATTAATTACAATGGAGTATTTATGTATGAATGTAAATATTCTGATGAAAAAGATTTAGTTGACTGTTATGAAATTTTATTGAATAATTATAAACAGTCAATGAGTAATAAATAAGCAAATTTAAATATGAGAAATACAAATATTATAATTTTAATGCTTGCCCTACTGACTCTAGTGGTTTCCTGTAAGAAGGATAAGGACGTCTTTGATAGTACACTTTTAGTAGGCACAGCTTATATTGAAGTTAGTAATAAAGCTCAGAGAGGTACATTTGATGTACTATCAAATCGGCCCATAGAAGTTTCCACTGATGTAGGTTGGATCACATTGGATTCAACTGCATATAATAAAGGTAAGCACAAAGTAGGTTTTGAAACTTCTATCAATGATGATGAAGAGCGTTCAGCAACTATCGTCGTAAGGATTGGGAATGAACAACAACAAGAAGTCCTCGTAGTACAAGAAACTGGTAAGGCTCCGGTGTTTTATGTTAAGCCAGGGGGAACGGGTGACGGTAAATCTTGGGCTAATGCCATAGATTTGACGACGGCATTGGAACAAGCAACCACTAATAGTACATTACATCTTGCTGCGGGAGTCTACTATCCGACCAAAGTTATCAGAAATGGCGATGCTAATAATGAGGCCGACAAGACTATCGAAATTTCTAAAAACTTGAAGTTGATTGGAGGCTACGAGGAGAACCCAACAGTATCCTCGCAAGCAAATCCTACGGTTAATAAAACAATTTTTGACGGACAAATAAGTGCTCAGACTCAAGCATACCATACCGTTACTATTACAGCTCCTTATGACTTAGAGTCTAAAGTTTCTTTAAACGGTATCATTATTCGTGGAGGTAACGCCACTAATAGAGGTAGCCAAGTAACTATTGGAGACACGAGGTACAATAGAGGATGGGGTGGAGGCCTTTTAATCGCTAATGCTCGTGTCGAATTAAGGAATATTGAAGTAGTTGATAATAAAACATCCAATAGCGGTGGTACTGTAGGTTATGGTGCTGGAGTTTATGCCTTTGGGAATGCCAAAATTGAGATGTTTGATTCTAAGATTAATGACAATAAAGGAGGTAATAATGGAGGTGGCTTCTGGCTTGCTGATGGGGATTTAATAGCCTATAATTCTACATTTAACGGGAATCATGCTTCGGGTACCGCAGCTGGTCTACATGGCTATCCGAATGCTAATATTACCTTATATAATTGTGAAATTAAAAATAACACCAATACATCCTACGGTGCTGGACTGTACGTTAGAGAAAACTCTAATGCAATTATTGTTAATACTTTGATTACTGGTAATAAATCAACCTCTTCGAATGGTGGAGGAGGTGTAATGCAATACGGAGGCACGTCGGTATTCTTAATCAGCTCCACAGTGACTAATAATTCATCTTCTGGTCCAGGAGGAGGGATGTATAGACGCAATTTGACTAATAATCTTTCCATTTTGAATTCGATAGTAGCTCTCAATACACAGGTTTCATCCTCTAAAGATATAGATATATATACTGAAGCTTCTGCTACTTCCCCGAGTATTAAAAACTCCGTTATTACGGGAGCATACTATACTGACAATGGAAATATAGATACTGATAAAGTGTTCACTCCTTCGACTATGCTAGATGGTGTTTATATGCCTATTGGGATAAATAACCCTGCTTTAACTGGAGGAGTTAGTCAAGTAAGCTTGTCTACATATGGTAATTCATTTACTCCAGCTTTATCAGATTTAATTACTAAAGATAAATTTGGGAACGATAGATCTGCACCTGTAATGGGCTATAAAGTCAAATAATATGAAACTAAAAAACAGCTTCCGGATTAGTATTTCTTTTTTATGTTTTCTCAGTATGACTTTTGCGCAAGGCAAAACGGTGATGTTAGTACTTGGATCTGGAAATTTAAAAACGCTAAACAATAGAACTGAGGTCGCAAGTAGATTATACTTTTCTCGCCCTATTGATAAAATAATTGTTAGTGGTGGGTGTGGTGCTCATGGTTCTTCTATTTGTGAGGCGACCATTATGCAAGAAGGATTAGTTCGGAATGGGGTGGAGAGAAATAAAATCTATAAGGAAGAGAATGCAAAAACTACTGTCCAAAACTATGTGTTTAGTAGACAGTTAAAAGACCAAAATGGTGATCGTATCATTCAGCACGGTGATACGGTATTTGTAGTGTCAGATCATTGGCATGCTATATCTGTTGCCGCTAGACTCACAAAATATGATCATGTTGATGGGCGATTCTTTATAGAGGGAGCAATAGAGCCCAAAGAGAATGATAAATTAGATTATGTTTCTATTTTTAATGGGGAGGAGGATAATAATACATTTATTCGTAAGGCATTATGGATCACTCCTCAAATCTCTTGGTTCGAAGGCAACAGTAGTTTTTACTTAATGGATGGACAAGTTTATGAAGTTAATGACACCAAGACTGTCATTAACCAAATGTCATCAGAGTCTATTTTTCCATTAGCTTTTATGGATCAAGAAGAGCCTAGCAATTCTGTAATCGACTTTGATTCTTATTGGCTTTTCCATGATGGATCTAATTTTCATAAAATAGATAAAAAAACTAAAAAGCTATTAGCAAAAACTAGGTGGGAAGATCTCTTTGTTGGTTTTCCTGACTATCCAAAGATTCAAGGATTCAACACTGGTATAGTTAGTGGAGATAAGTTACTATTATTTGGTAATGATTATGTCCTCGAAGCTAAAAATAAAAAAGGGAAATTTCATTTCGTCAAAGAAGGTGTTGCTAAGGATTTTATCTCCGAATGGCCATTCTCTTGGGGCGATTCCAATGTGTCAGGTACTGGTCGTGCAAGTGATGGAAATTCCATCTACCTCTATCGTAATAGAGAATTGTTGATTTTAAATAAGGAATTTCAGGTTATTGATAAGCCTAAGCAAGTGGCTGTAAATTGGGTTAATAATAATAAATAACACATTATGATAAAAAAAAATATATTCTATAGTATTATCTTTTTATTTGTTTTTTTTGGATGCTCCAAGAATGACGAAGGTACACGCTTACCCTACGATTATTCGGTAGTCGAAGAAGTAGATGTCGAAGAGATAATTTCCCAAGCCAAGTGGGATTCACGTATTGTTAGTGAAGGTATTAGTTGGAAGAATTATCAGTTTACAAAACTATATGATGGCAAACAGTTTGTCACGATTTTAGAAGTTGACCTTACAAAAAGTCCTGTTTTTGATATCCCTTATGTTACGAACGGTTTTATTAAAACAAGTGAAGCTGCGGTCAGCAATACTGCACTGGTTGCATTTAATGGCAGTTATTTTAATACCACCTCTGGCGGATCTACTGTCTTTTTCAAAAAAGATGGTATGATTATCAAAGAGACCAATGCGGGATTCAATACATATAGAGAGAATGGAGCCATCACTTTTGACAATGCAGGTGTTCCTTCAATTGTGATGAAGCCAACAGGTGGGTGGAAAACATTAGACCAACCAACTGCTTTAGCTGGAGGACCTCTATTGATTATCAATAATAAAGAGTTAGATCAGCTTAATGTTGATTTTAATACAGCCAAGCACCCTCGCACCGCAGTGGGGGTCACTGCAGACAACCGTTTGTTAGTAGTAGTAGTAGATGGTCGCTCTTCACAGTCTAGAGGACTTAGTATCCCTGAATTATCGAAGGTTATGCATAGTTTAGGGTGCGTATCAGCTCTTAATCTAGATGGCGGAGGCTCATCTACAGCATGGGTTAATGGCTTTGGAGTCGTCAATCATCCTTCGGATAATGGGAAGTTTGACAATGAAGGAGAGCGTGGAGTAGCCACAGTAATTACTGTGAAAAAGTAATTACTCTAACGAACAGATTACCAATCTTATTAAGATTTATTATTACATAACACCTAATATTTAGGTGATCAAGATTTGAATCTTTCTAAACTACGATGATTTATGTTTTATTCATTTAAGTAATGTATTTTTGAGTTTAATAATTAAATAAAAAACATGGCTAAAACTAAATTGACGATTAACAGCAATGGTTCTGTTAAAGTTGAAGGAGATTTCGAGATAGTAGATAAGAACGGAAACGTGTATGGTTTACAAGGTAGAGAAGTATTGTCTATTTGTCGTTGTGGATTATCAAAAAACAAACCTTTTTGCGATGGTGCACACAAGGGACATTTTGAACACGAGGCTGTAGCTTTTAATTTACCAGAAAGAAAAGTTTAACTGACCAAAATACCATTAACTTTAAACAGCCTCACTGATTTAGTGAGGCTGTTTTTTGTTTTAAATC
>CANRHE010000105.1 GCA_947630335.1 uncultured Sphingobacterium sp. | reverse complement strand
ATGAAATAAGAAATGGCTCTAGCATCGCAAATAAATATTAGGAATAAAAAAGCTTCATTTGAATATCATTTAATAGATCGATATTCAGCAGGTATTCAATTACTTGGAACAGAGATTAAGTCTATCCGTGAGGGTAAAGCAAATATTAATGATAGTTTCTGTTCTTTTTTTGAAGACGGCTTGTACATTCGTAATATGCATATCGCAGAGTACTCCTTTGGATCATTCTATAATCACGAATCGAAACGTGATCGCAAGCTACTATTAACAAAAAAAGAGCTTAAAAAGCTAAAAGAAAAAGGAGAAGAAAAAGGCTTTACCATAGTACCTCTAAAAATATTTATTAATGATAGGGGTTTTGCAAAAGTTGAAATTGCATTAGCACAAGGTAAAAAAGATTTCGATAAGCGCGAGACTATCAAAGAGCGCGAAAGCAAGCGAGAGTTAGACCGAGTGATGAAATTTTAAGTTTTTTTATTAAAACGATTAGGTGATCATTTTTTATTAAAAAAATTGTAATTAGTACACATACTAATGATCATTGAATGTACGTTATATAATATATTAAGGGTTAATAATCATAATAATATAACGTATATGAGTATAATAAAAAGACCAACGTTCAAAGAGCATTACGATAACTATATTGGTGGTAAATTTGTAGCACCAGTAAAAGGTAAATATTTCGATAATATATCGCCAATTGACGGACATGTATTTACAAAAGCAGCTCATTCTACTGTTGAAGATTTAGAATTAGCTGTTGATGCTGCTGCTGAAGCTTTCAAAACATGGAGTAAGACTTCTTCTACAGAAAGAAGCTTAATATTAAATAAAATTGCTGATCGTATAGAGGCAAATTTAGAATATATAGCTGCAGTAGAAACAGTCGATAACGGCAAAGCTGTTCGCGAAACTCTTAATGCAGACATTCCATTAGCTATTGATCATTTTCGTTATTTCGCGGGTGTGATTCGTGCTGAAGAAGGTTCTCTAAATGAATTAGATGATACAACTGTATCTTTAATTGTAAATGAGCCTTTAGGCGTAATTGCGCAAATTATCCCTTGGAATTTCCCACTATTAATGGCCGTATGGAAACTTGCACCTGCATTAGCTGCGGGGAATACGGTAGTTCTCAAACCTGCCGAAAGCACGCCAACCTCTATTATGGTTTTAATGGAATTAATCGGAGACATTATTCCGCCAGGCGTCATCAATGTTGTCAATGGTTTTGGCTCTGAATTAGGTCGTCCATTAGTGACCAATCCAAAAGTAGCTAAAGCAGCATTTACAGGCTCTACGGCCACTGGTCGATTAGTCATGCAATATGCAACCGAAAATATCATTCCAGTCACGCTAGAATTAGGGGGTAAATCTCCGAATATTTTCTTCAACTCTGTAATGGATGAAGACGACGACTTTTTAGACAAAGCGATTGAAGGAGCTGTTCTTTTTGCTTTAAATCAAGGAGAAATTTGTACATGCCCTTCAAGGTTACTTATTCAAGAAGATATCTATGATAAATTCATCGCTCGCGTGATTGAACGTGTTAATCAAATTAAAGTCGGGAATCCATTAGATCCAACGGTAATGATGGGAGCTCAGGCTTCTAAAATTCAAAAAGACAAAATACTTTCATATATCAACTTAGGTAAGCAAGAGGGTGCTGAAGTGCTTACAGGTGGCGACGAAAACATTCTAGGTGATGATCTTAAGGATGGATATTACATTAAGCCTACCTTATTTAAAGGTCATAACAAAATGCGAATTTTTCAGGAGGAAATCTTTGGTCCCGTTCTAGCAGTAACAACCTTCAAAGATGAGGAAGATGCTATTGCTATCGCTAATGACACCCTTTATGGCTTAGGAGCTGGTGTATGGACGAGAGATGCGCATCAACTGTATCAAATACCTAGGGCTATACAAGCAGGCCGTGTATGGGTAAATCAATATCACTCCTACCCAGCTGGAGCACCATTTGGTGGCTATAAGCAGTCTGGAATCGGAAGAGAAAATCATAAGATGATGTTGGATTATTATAGACAAACCAAAAACATGCTTATTTCGTATAGTAAGAAAAAACTAGGTTTCTTTTAAGAAAATCAATCATGAGGTAGCTGATCTATATCCGCTACCTCTTCATAAAACACATTATGACGAGTCGAATATCAGCTACTGAAGCCGCGCGATCACTTATCAAAATATTGGAAGAAAAGCATGGGCCCCTGATGTTTTATCAAGCTGGTGGCTGTTGCGAAGGAACTCAACCGCAATGTTTTGAAAAAGGATCTTTCTTCCCGAGAATGAATGATGTCCTACTCGGACAAATCATGGGTCATGAATTCTGGGTAGATAGGGATCTTTTTGAATACTGGAAATACTCTCACTTTACCTTAGATACATTGGAAGGTTTTGGACCTGGGGGCTTCTCCTTAGAAACTCCTCTTGGTAAAACTTTTAAAATACACTACCGCTTGTTTTCGGAAGATGAATTAAAAGATTTGGAACCCATTCAAAGAAGTATCTAATGAAAAAGCCTTCTCAAAAAATTCTTGAGAAGGCTTCTTTTTATACTTCAGCTATTCTGTTGACAGGTTCTAGTCATCTAACTCCATTCCGTCAAGGATAGGAATAGGCTTCTTATTCTCATCCAGCGCAACAAAGCTAAACATCCCTTGAATAGCCAGTTCTCTTCCTTCTTGATACATATGTTCGAGGTATATCTCCACTTTTACTTTCATACTTGTCCGCCCCACACTCTCGACCCGTGCGACCGCTTCAATGATACTTCCAGAAGGGATTGCTTTCTCAAAGTTAATCTTATCTGAAGAGACAGTCACTAATCTCTTTCTACAAAACCTAGTCGCTGCCATAAAAGATACTTCATCCATGATTGCCATTGCTTTACCACCAAACAAAGTATCGTGATGATTTGTCAGAAACGGAAATACGGTGGTAAAAACACGTGTTTCTGACTGATCAATTTTTTCTGCTAAAGTCATTCTTTATAATATTTTTACAAAAATAGACAATTAGATTTTACCGACATCAATACCGATCCCCTTTAATAACATAGAAGCATTAAAAACAGTACACTTACCATTCTTCAGTTTATAATCGAAGAGCATTTCGCCTTGGATAACTTGAATATCAAAGTGGTAATTTTTCAAAACGCCGACATATTCTTCTTCCAAGGTCGCCAATTGTAAGTCATGTGTTGCTACCATCCCCATTCCTTTCATTTCGATGAGTTTTTTGATAATAGCGCGTGAACCTAAATATTTATCTACCGAGTTGGTTCCACGTAACATTTCATCTATGAGCACGAAGGAATCCGATGCGACTTCTACTAATTCCAAAATAAATTTCATCCTATCTAATTCAGCCTTAAAGGTAGAAGTACTCTCATTAAGGTCATCCTTTATCCGCATATAAGACACTAACCTATAGATAGGTAATGCAAACGATGTGGCACAAACAACAGCTCCAGCATAAGCCAATACAGCATTCACACCAACGGTACGTAAGAAGGTACTTTTACCGGCCATATTAGAGCCAGTAATTAGTGCCAAACTGTGTGAGCTCGCATCATAGTCATTAGCTACAGCGTGCTCTTGACTGATCAAGGGATGATTTAAACCTTTAGCTAGTATTTTATCTGTATGAGGATTATTTAATATTACGGGAGTAGACCATTGTACATGATTTCGCTGGAGGGTAGCTAAACTCACCAAAGCTTCAAAATAAGCTACGATATCAAAAGTCTTCAATACATCACCTTCATAGCTTTTTTTCCAGTTTACAATTGCTAAGACTTGCTTGAAGTCCCATAAAAAGAGCATATTTAATAAAGAGCCAACTAATATATTATTTCGTGAATCCAACTTATCCACTAACATCCCTAACACTTTAAAGGCATTAGAAAGTTTTTCAGACTTCTCTGTTTGTAACTTGGTCTGTAAATCTTTATTTAATTTAGCGTGGAATGGCTCATCTTCAATCATTTTGATGGCATCAGCATAAGCCATCAATGTGGTTCCTACTTTATCTATTCTATTCGAGAAATAGCTTACACGACCAGCTTGAGACAGTGTCCACATTAGATTGGCGATAGCCAGTAGCAAAAGATAATTCCAAATCGGGTAATAGGTCACAGAAATGATTACCCCTGCCACAAAAACATAAGGAATCAAGGTGACATATATTTTCATAAAACCATTACCAAACTGCAAGGCCTCATCGCTTAAATAACGCCCCAAAAATGTCTTAATATTAACTTGTTTACCGAGATTAAACAATAATTTCGTTTGCAAGCCCTGTCTCCATTCATCTTTTGAAGCAAGTTCATGAGCAGCTTCTTGTCGAGACATGATCGTTTCTTTATCTGATGGTGCACAAAACCATGAAGATAATTCCTCCACCCCATCTACGGTTGCTGCACGATTCACTAAACTGAAAATTGATTTTTTACCAAAAATATCTAAATCCGAAACGTAAGGGTGTTTACCATTATTATAGTCCTCTCCATGATCATACATACTTTCTTTTCCTTGAAGAACATCAATTTCATTACGGTTCACACGTAGAAAAGCTAATTGTTCATCACGTTGTTTTTCCAAGTGGCTTTGCCTTTTTACCAAAAAAGAAAAAACAAGTACAATCGCAAAAATGGCTACCAAGAGTAACCATATATTATTCGTTTGAAAGATTTGAAATAATATAGCACCTCCACCTATAATGACAGCAAGGCGCAAAAGACTATTCGTATTTATTTGTTTTTCGACTGATGCTAGAGATGCTTCAGACTCCTTTATATGTTTCTTATAAAATTCGTTCATCAAGGCTAAAGATAAGAAAACACATGAAAAGAAAATGCTTAAATTATGCTTTTACCATGCTTTATCTCCTACCAGCGGTACGAATCTAAAAGTATCCAATTCTATTCTTTCAAAATCATTCTCGGCGACACGCAGTATAGTAACCATTTTCTGAGACTTCTCATCACCTACAGGAATGACTAACAGACCTCCTAATTTCAATTGCTGTAACATTACTTCGGGAACAAAAGGTGCTCCTGCCGTCACAATAATTTTATCATAAGGTGCATGTTCAGGAATCCCCTTGGATCCATCACCTAGAAAAAAGTGAGGTTGGTACCCCATATGAGGTAATACTTGTATTGTCCGATTATATAAATTCTCTTGTCGCTCGATAGTATACACCTCTGCACCTAACTCAAGTAAAATACACGTTTGATAACCTGATCCAGTCCCTATCTCCAGCACTTTATCCCCTTGTTTAACATGTAATAATTCGGACTGATAAGCTACAGTATAGGGCTGTGAAATAGTTTGACCGTCACCTATTGGGAAGGCAATATCACGATAGGCTTGGTTCCAAAAAGTCTCATCAAAGAAAAAGTGTCTAGGTACTTTACCAATAGCTTTCAATACACGTTGATCTTGGATACCCCTACCCTCTAAGTGTTTAACAAGCTTCTTACGAGCTCCTTTTTCTCTGTAATTATCTACGAATTTATATGCCATTATTTCTCAAAAGTACCTAATAAAAGAACATTATTTCACAATAAGTACAAAATGCTCGAAATCAGCATTTTTACCAAAATGCGAAGACAACAAAAATTTAATAAGGATGATACCATTAAATTATAAACATTAAATAAAATTATAGTATTCATATGTATTATTTGTAATTTTAATTTTGCAAAAAGCGAATTAACCTAGTCAAGCACCTAAATAATATAAAATGAGAGCAAAACTATCTTTAATAATTGTATTTTTCTGTCTAAGTTTAAATCTGTTGGGCCAAGAAAAAGCTATCAAAATACTAGCTATTGGTAATAGTTTTTCGGAAGATGCCATTGAGAATTACTTATATGATTTGGCTAAAGAAGCAAACCAACCCATGGTCATAGGAAATCTTTATATTGGAGGGGCGTCGATAGAATTACACACGAATAATATTAAAGATAACAAAGCCACCTATTCTTATAGAAAGATAACGGAGGACGGTAAAAAAACTAAAACGGATAAGGTAAGTATTGCTAATGCATTAAAAGATGAAGATTGGGACTATATCAGTGTACAGCAAGCAAGCCCATACTCAGGTCAATATGAAGTCATTATGAGTAAATTACCTACTTTGGTAAATCAAGTAAATGCTATGAAGCCTTTAAATGCAAAATTAATATATCATCAAACTTGGGCTTACCAAGGAGACTCTCCGCATAAAGGTTTTGCCAATTATGATAATGATCAAATAAAAATGTTTGATGCCATTAATGCCGTATCCAAAAAGATGGATAAGTCAAAAATGTTTGCATTCGTAGTCCCCTCAGGCACCGCCATTCAAAATGCGCGTACTTCGACACTTGGAGATACCTTTACCCGCGATGGTTATCATTTAAATCTTGATTACGGCCGGTTTACCGCAGCCTGTACTTGGTATGAAAAACTATTCGGATTGGACGCAAGAAAAAACGAATTCATTCCATCCAAATTAACAGAAAGCCAAGGAAAAATCGCGAAAGAAGCTGCACACAAAGCAGTGAAAAAACCTCACAAAATTTCCAAAATAAACTTATAAAACACAAGGCTTAACAAATATTTGTTAAGCCTTGTATTATTTTAATCGCTGTCTTAGTAAGGATCTACATCTATTAGAATTCTAACGCCAGCATTTAGTTTGTCAAGTTCAAAGGTTAGGATCGAAGATTTTATAAATTCTTTAACCTTAACTATACTTACATTATTTCTTTCTATCTTTAAAGTAATCGTTTGAATATAGTTATTTCTTATCCTAGCAACTAGTGGAGCTTCTGGCCCCAACACTCTTTCACCAAGATTACTCTTCAACAAATTCGCTAGTTTTTGTGCCGAATCTAATGTTTGCTGTTGATCAGCATGCTTTACATCGATCCTTATCAACCTGTAAAAAGGAGGGTAATGAAAATTCTTACGTTCGGTAATTTCTTTCATAAACATGCCTTCGTAATCGTGTTGAACGACTTGTTCAATTACACGATGATTCGGGGTATGCGTCTGAATAATTACTTGGCCTTGATTCTGTCTTCGACCTGCACGACCTGCGACCTGCGAGAATAAAGAAAAAGATCGTTCGTAAGATCTAAAATCTGGAAAATTTATAATCGAATCTGCATTAATTATACCTATTAAGCTTACTCTTCCAAAATCTAATCCTTTAGCTACCATCTGCGTACCGATTAACACATCGTACTCATGATCATCGAAAGCAGATATTATTTTATCAAATCCATATTTCCCTTTTGTAGAGTCCAGGTCCAACCTTCCAATCCGTAAAGTAGGCATCAAAATTTCTAACTCTTCTTCAATACGTTCGGTGCCGTATCCTTTACTCTCCATATGTGGCATCCCACAACCTGGACATACATTAATAGTCTGTTCAGAATGTCCACAGTAATGACAATGCAGTAAATTAGAGGTTTTGTGGTAAGTCATACTTACATCACAATTCACGCATTTGGCCACATAACCACATGTGCTACATTGCAGGAACGGAGTATGCCCTCTTCTATTTTGAAATAAAATTATTTGTTCTTTGTTCTTGACGGCTAAATCAATGGCCTGCAGCAATTTGGTACTAAAGTAGCTATGTAAATTACCTTTTCGCCCCTCTTCAACTACATTTACAATTTCAATATTAGGCAACTGTACATCTCCATACCTTTGGAGTAATTGCACTAAACCATACTTACCTGCTTTAGCATTATAATAACTCTCGACCGAAGGTGTTGCCGAACCTAGCAATACTTTGGCATGATGTAGATGAGCTAAATAAATAGCTGTATCACGAGCATGGTAGCGCGGTGCAGGATCATATTGTTTATAAGAGTTTTCATGCTCTTCATCGACAATAATTAAATCAAGGTCCCGGAAAGGTAAAAATACCGACGAACGTGCTCCGACGATGACTTTAAATTCATTTTTTAAAACTTTATGCCAAACCTCAGCCCGTTCATTATCATTAAACTTAGAATGGTAAACTCCTAAATCATTACCAAAATGTAACTTTAACCGTTCAGTAATCTGCGTGGTCAATGCAATCTCTGGCAATAGATAAAGTACGTTTTTCCCAGAAGCTAATGCCTTTTCTATTTGACGAATATACAATTGGGTTTTACCCGAAGCCGTAACTCCATGTAGCAATACTACATCCTTTGTCAGAAATAATGTATTGATCTCATCGTAAGCACGCTGTTGGTCTTCGCTCAATGCGAAGTCTTTGGTCAATAACACGTCCTGCCCTTCAAAACGGCTGACAACTTTTTCGGCCACTTCAAAAACTCCTTTATCAATCAAAGCGGTAATAGCACTCGTACCACAAGCAGTGGCTTCCATCAATTCTTGACGAGTCACTTCTTCTCTTGCTTTGGAAAGTTGTAAAAAGCCCAAAACAGCATCTTGTTGTTTGGGTGCCCTATTTAAGCTATCTAATAATAAACGCTTGCCTTCGGAATCATTATAAATAGAAGCCAGTTTTAAAAAACTTTTTGTTTTAGGCTTATATCGTTCTTTAATTTCTTCTGATATCAGTATAAATCCATCTTCAAAAAGGGATTTTAAAAGTGGAAATACAGATTTCTGACCTAGAATTTTGCTCACATCACTCACACGTAGTTCACCCGTCATATCCAAAGCTTCTAAGACTAAAAAAGCTTTATCAGAAAGGTGCGAACGGTCTAAATCTTTATTGTCTGCTGCTATTATTTTGGTTTCGGAAGCCAATTTCAATGCTGCAGGTAAGGCTGCTTGCATTACTTCGCCCAAATAACACATATAATAATCAGCTATCCATTGCCATAATAAGAGCTGGCCTTCATCCAC
>CANRHE010000104.1 GCA_947630335.1 uncultured Sphingobacterium sp. | reverse complement strand
CTAGTAAAACCAATTTTCTTTTCAATGAATCCTGAAAAGGCACATCATACCGTTACAGGTGGACTAAAAACCTTTTCAAAAATTTGGGGCAGTAAGACTCTTCTAAAATCCCTTTATGCTGTTAATGATAAGCGTTTGGAACGCGAAGTATTTGGTTTGAAGTTTAAAAATCCCGTTGGCTTGGCCGCAGGATTTGATAAGAATGCAGAGTACATAGAAGATATGGCAAAGTTTGGTTTTGGTTTTATTGAGATCGGAACTGTAACGCCCAAACCACAGCCAGGTAATGATAAGCCCCGTATGTTTAGATTAGTGAATGATTCTGCGCTTATTAACCGCATGGGATTCAATAATCAGGGAGCTGATGTAGCTGCTGGACGATTAAAGCATTTGAAAGAAAGAGATGGTGTAATAATTGGTGGAAACATTGGTAAAAATAAAATTACCCCTAATGAGGAAGCCGTTAATGATTATATCTATTGTTTTCATGCTTTATATGATTATGTAGATTATTTTGTGGTGAACGTAAGTTCTCCTAATACTCCAGGCTTGAGGGATCTCCAGGAGAAAGAACCTTTGATGCACATACTTAATACCCTACAGGGTCTAAATGCGCAAAAGCCAAAACAAAAGCCCATCTTATTAAAAATTGCGCCTGATTTGACAAATAGTCAATTGGATGATATTGTAGAGATTGTTACTGAGACTAAGATTGCAGGAGTTATCGCTACGAATACTACTATCTCAAGAGAAGGATTGCTGTCGGATCCAATTCTAGTTCAAGAGGCGGGTGGAGTTAGTGGCAAGCCGCTTACTAAACGTTCTACAGAGGTTATTCGCTATTTGGCTTCGCAGTCTAATCATTCTTTCCCGATCATAGGCGTGGGAGGTATACATTCAGCAAATGACGCTATCGAAAAATTAGAAGCAGGCGCTTCTTTGATTCAAGTATATACAGGATTTATTTATGAGGGGCCGGCTTTGATAGGAGATATTTGTAAAGCCATATTGAAAAGCAAATAGCATATTATATTATACGCATTAAATAAAATGGCTGAACGAATATCGATCGTTCAGCCATTTTATTTATGAACTCGACGAAGTCGTTATTTCTTTCTCCGTAGAAGATATCACCTTCGAATTTGCTTTATAGTCTTCATTATCCGCATATATAAATAGCATGCTTCCGTCTTTTATGACATTGATTACGTCTCTATTAATGCTATGAGGTAGTGCCGGGCAGCCTTGGCTAGTCCCTAGTTTGCCTGTTTTTTCTATCACCGATTCATGACAATAATGAGCGCCATGGATGACCACATATCTCTCCTTGGCCTTATCATTTATACCTTCCTCTAGACCATTTATCACTAGTGAATAGCCGTTCTTTCCTTGGTACGTTTTTTCCGTAACATAAAAGCCCAAAGAGCTTTGATGAGAACTTACCCGATTAGAAAAGTTAGTAGCATACAAGTCGCCACTATTTTCACCATGTGCAACCACTGAATGGAATAAAAGCTGTTTGTTTTGTAAATCAATTACATAAAACCTTTTTTCGGATGAAGGTAGGGTGAAGTCAACAATTGAAATGATATTTTTATTATCAAAGATATTATTTAGTTTTTGATAACCTTTCAGTGCCGTTTCAAAAACAGTATAATTTAGCACACCTTCAAGTCCTATTTCTTGAAATAAGAGCCTATTCTCTACTTGGTAGGACGATGGGGTAGGGTTAAAATAATCTGGATGTACTTGAGCCTTCAAATTATTACTTGCCAAGCTCATCACTGAAAGTGCAACCACTAATCTGATTCTTTTAAGCATGTTTTGTTTTTTTAATACCTTACTAAATATAAATATCTTATTTTTTTCTTTTAGGTTGATCTAAAAGAAAAAAATATTTAACCTAAAAGCCTATTATATATTAAATGATAGGGAATAGCTTTGTTTCTACTTCGCGACTGCTTTGTTTAAGTTTATCAAATAAAATACTTGATTCTGGATTTGCAGCAGCAATAAAAGGTAAATTACACGTGCCATAAGCAGAAGAGATTTCAAAGTAGCCCATTAATAACCCATTGTTTTTTTGTACCGATTTGACTTCTTTAACCTTCATGTTTTTATCATTCAGTTGTAGCGAAAATTTCTTATTATTTGCTGTCGCTATGGTTAATGAATTCGTGGATCGGTGATAAGTCATCTTTGTGTTTTTCAAACTTTTCAGGTGATTGTTGAATACGAAAAACTGACCAATTAAATAAAAACTAACCGGAAGAAGAATTAAAGCAATTTTAAACTTACTCGCTATGACTACTATAAATAGAAGTAATATAAAACCAGTTCCAACAGTAAACAAAACCTTTTTTAAAAGTTGCTGTACATACACTGTTGGAACAGTAATTTCTATATTTTCAGACTGTGATTTAGCCTGCGTAGAAGTGTTAAACTGAAATCTGCTAAATTTTCTTGTTATCAGAAAAAATAGGACCAGTATAATAACGGCAATGACAAGTATTTTACCCAAAGCAATTAGTATTGTTCGTTTTCGTTGGGATATTCAGACGATTTTACATCCGCAATATATTGTGAGGCTGCCGTAGTTATTTGCTCATATAAGTTGGCATACTGACGTAAGAATTTAGGTTTAAAATCTTTAGTCATTCCCAACATATCATTGACCACGAGCACCTGTCCATCACATCCATTGCCAGCACCTATTCCTACCGTTGGGATGGATAATGATTTAGAAACCTCTTCTGCTAATTTTGCAGGTATTTTTTCTAATACGATCGCAAAACAACCTGCTTCTTGCAGTGCCAAGGCATCCGACTTCAATTTTTCAGCTTCAGCCTCTTCTTTTGCACGTACTCCGAAGTTTCCAAATTGGTTGATAGCCTGTGGAGTCAATCCCAAGTGACCACAAACAGGAATTCCTGCGTGTATAATTTTCTTTATATTATCAATTATTTCTACACCACCTTCCAGCTTTAAAGCATGCGCGCCTGTTTCTTTCATCATACGTACCGCAGCTTCGTACGCTTTTTCTACCGATCCTTGATACTCTCCAAATGGCAGATCCGCCAATACCAAAGCACGCGTTGCACCACGTACTACCGATGCAGTGTGATATATCATATGATCCAATGTAATTGGCAATGTTGTTTCGTATCCCGCAAACACGTTAGCAGCCGAATCACCAACCAGTATAATATCAATTCCAGCTTCGTCCAATGCACGAGCCATGGAATAATCATAAGCTGTCAACATCGATATTTTTTCACCACGACCTTTCATCTCTTTAATTAAGGATGTAGTTACTCTTTTTATGATTTTATTTACAGACATATATTTACTTTTTGCAAAAGTAACAATAATAAAACTGATGGATTCATTAAACTGTAAAAAGGTTATTTACGAATTAGTCATATTGTTTTATTATTTTTGTGAGATTATGCAAAACGAACACCGTCTATTTAAATTTCCGAAATTTAGTGATCTCATTATTTATGAGGATGATAATCTAATCGTCATCAACAAACCTCCATTTGTAGCATCTTTGGACGAGCGCGAAGGGGGAGAAGTGAATATCCTTCGATTAGCTAAGAAATATCATACCGATGCACAGGTATGTCATCGATTAGACAAAGATACTTCTGGTGTATTGTTGATTGCCAAGAATCCCGAGACCTATCGTTTGGTTTCTATCGAGTTTGAAAAAAGACGTGTGAATAAGATTTACCATGCTATTATTCAGGGCACCCATGTTTTTGAAAACCTGAGAGTAGATTTGCCTATTTTGAACCAAGGTAATAAGAACGTTTCAATTGATAGAGCGAATGGTAAACCTGCAGAAACTATCTTTAATAGTTTGACATATTTTAAGCATTTCACGTTAGTAGAGTGTAAGCCCATTACTGGACGTATGCATCAGATTCGTATACATTTGGCTACACAGCATGCTGCTATTGTTGGTGATGCTATGTATAGAGGTAAGCCGGTATATTTATCTCAAATCAAAAAGAGAGGGTACACTTTATCCAAAGGGGAAGAAGAGCATCCTATTATGAAGAGATTTGCGCTACACTCCAAAGCTGTTTCCTTTAAGATTGACGGTAAGGAATATTCCTTTGAGGCCGATTATCCTAAGGATTTTGCGACTCTATTGAAGCAGTTAGAGAAGTTCGATAGTTAGATTTTCGTATAGAAATAATTGAGTATAATGAAGAAAAACCAATACTTTAAGTATGTTTTGTATGCACTTTTTATCGGTCTGTTTATTTGGCCTACCAGTCGTGCATTTATACAACAGCAGCTTATGCGCATTGGTTTTTTTCAACCTAAGTTTGAGACCAAGCAATCTTCTGGTGTCGCTGAAAATGTCTCTTTCGTGACCCCTCAAGATGTCGTTATACACACGAAGGATCTTCATGGCAAAGTGGTTTTTATTAACTTTTGGGCGACTTGGTGTGGCCCCTGTATTGCGGAGATGCCATCTATTCAAACCCTGTATACGAAGTTTAAGAACCATCCTGATGTTGTTTTTTTATTAGTGGAAGTCGATGGTAATCATGCCGGAGCCAATAAATTTATTCAAGATAGAGGTTTCGATTTACCTGTAGTATTTCCACAAAGTAATATTCCTCCAACGTGGTTGGATGGAACCATACCCAGCACCGTTATTCTGAATAAAAAAGGCTTCCTTGCCGATAGTAAGAAAGGAATGTACGATTATTCCGGTAAAGGTGTAGAAGAATATATTCAAAGCTTAATTGATCAATAATAAATGACTAGACACGAGTTAATTAATCAGATTAAAGAGAAACGTTCCTTTTTGTGCGTTGGATTAGATACCGATATTACAAAGATACCCGAACATTTATTGGATGGCGAAGACCCTATTTATACGTTTAATAAAGCAATTATAGAGGCTACCGAAGACTTATGTGTAGCTTACAAACCTAATATTGCTTTCTATGAATGCTATGGCGCCAAAGGTTGGGAAATTCTTCAGAAAACTTGGCAAGCCCTACCCAAAAACTGTTTTAGTATAGCAGATGCTAAACGTGGAGATATTGGTAATACGTCCAAAATGTACGCGCAAGCATTTTTTGAAGAAGGCGCATCTGGGATGAGCTTTGATTCTATTACTATTGCTCCTTATATGGGTAAAGACTCCGTAACTCCTTTTCTAGATTTTGAGAATAAATGGGCTATTGTACTTGCTTTGACGTCTAATGAAGGCTCTAAAGATTTTCAAAACTTTGAGAATACGCAGGGGCAACATTTATTTGAAGAAGTAATTGACAAAGTGAATACGTGGGGTACAGTAGATAATTTGATGTATGTGGTAGGAGCAACACGTGGCGAAGGATTTCTGAAAATTAGACAGCACGCACCCGATCATTTCTTGTTAGTGCCTGGCGTTGGTGCTCAAGGTGGATCATTACAAGAAGTTTGTCAATACGGTATGAATAAGGATTGTGGACTTTTGGTCAATAGTACCCGCGGTATTATATACGCATCCTCAGGATTAGATTTTGCAGAACGCGCTCGTGAAGAAGCTATTAAACTACAAAAAGAAATGGAATTAGAGTTAATCAAAGCTGGCATTATCGATTAACTTATTCTTAATAAAATAATGAAGGCTAAGTCGTAGAAGATATGACTTAGCCTTTTTTAATGGATGTAAATATCATTTTTATTTGTAACTTATTTTTTACATAACATGCATTCTTAGCTTTGCTTATCTTAATTGAGGGTATGTAATACATAAGTCTGATGTAATTTATTCTTTTTTAACAGTTTGTTATTTTTACTTTTATTCTTATGATTTGTATTTATTTCTTTTTGGTTAAAACTATTTTTAGTGATATTTCTTTATCATTTCTTGCTGGCATTCAATTTTCTTGAACATTTATTTTTTGGCTTTGTATTTGTATTGGACATCGTAATTAAATTATGAAATTATGATGTATAGAAATAGTGTTATTGAGTCGTTACAAGTACTTGAAAATGTACGTAATCAAGTATTTACTCAAGTAGTTAATTTGGCTTCTCATGGGGAATATAAAGAAGTCTTGGATGTTTTTGAAGAAGGGGATGAATATACTTTTGATATGTCCCAATTTGAAGAAAGCGTAGATGTTAATATTCGTAAACTTATGAATTTATGCCATGACATCGAGCTCGTTTATAATAGTATTCAGAATGTTAATGCAGTAGGTGGTGAGGAGTTAACTTTTTAATATCCTTTATATCATCCTATATTGTTTTATTCTATTTTTTTGTTGTATTCTACGTAGACAAACTTTGTATTTGTAAATGTTTTGTTGAATTGCTACAAATACCTGATATTTTGTTTTCATTTATTTATTTTTGTCGAAATAATAGTATAACGTATTGTATTCAAAAGAAGAAGCAAGACGGT
Source organism: uncultured Sphingobacterium sp. (assembly GCA_947630335.1). Classification (GTDB taxonomy): domain Bacteria; phylum Bacteroidota; class Bacteroidia; order Sphingobacteriales; family Sphingobacteriaceae; genus Sphingobacterium. The sequence continues at coordinate 2,484 of CANRHE010000104.1, read as the reverse complement.
TGAGAGAACAATTTTGGACATCATTTGGCCAATATATGTCAGCCGTACCATCTGCAGATGGAGAAAAAGTTAATTGGGTTAACTATAAGACAGGCGTGAAGCATCTTTTTTTTAAAATGGATGTTTCCAATAAGAAAGCCATCATCCTGATTGAGATTACTACACCAGACTCCAGTATGCGTGAGCTTATCTATGCACAATTCGTAGAGTTACGCTCTATATTTGAGTCTACCGTTGCGGCGGATTGGGAGTGGGATGAGCGTTATTATGACGATAATGGTAAGGAGGTATCCCGTATTTCTTGTACTTTAGACAAGGTTTCCGTCTTTAATCAATCCAATTGGCCCGAGCTTATTTCTTTTTTTAAACCCCGCATTATTGCTTTGGATGAATTCTGGTCCTTAGCTAAATACAAATTTGATATTTTTAAATAATACCTATGAAAACAAAAGTAAATGTTTTAAGTCTTTGTGTCCTTATGTTGCTGCTTGGGCAGTTACAGATTGCCTCTGCTTGGGGCATGATTGGACACCGTGTCATTGCTGAAATTGCAGAAAATCATTTGAGTAAGAAGGCTAAGAAGAATATACAAAAGCTTATCGGCGACCAGAAGTTAGCCTATTGGTCTAACTGGGCTGATTTTATTAAATCTTCCCCGGACTCAGCGTTGAATACGACGGGCGTATGGCATTTTGTGAATACCAATTCTAATTTGCCGTATGATACCTTTGTAGAAGAGCTCAAAGCTTCCCCAGAGAACAATTTATACAAGTCATACAATCGTGTCAAAGAACAAGCTAAAAACAACACTACAGCGGATTTAACCCAACGTCAACAGGAGTTATATTTCATTATACATTTATTTGCTGATGCCCATCAACCTATGCACGTGAGTCGTGCTGAAGATTTGGGTGGTAACAAAATTCCCGTGACTTTTTTCGGTCGCAAAACTAATATTCACCGTGTATGGGATAGCGATTTAGTAGATAACGACAACTACAGCTACAGTGAGTATGCACGCGTATTGGATATTCACAAACCCAAAGAATACAATAAATATTATGTTCCATTCGAGCAAGTATTGTTTGAGTCACACCAATTAGCGAACAAAATCTACGATGACGTCGCTATCAATAATGATCTTTCGTACAAATATATTTACGACTACAAATACATCATGGAAGAATGCTTATACAAAGCAGGTATTCGATTAGCAGCAGAGCTGAATGAAATCTATGGTTAATAATTAACTATACATAATTATTAAAATGAAAGAAGCTTGGTATACGACATACCAAGCTTCTTTTGTTATAATAGTTAGGGTGTGTGTGCATACTAAAGCGCGCAGCTATTTTTTTTCTCTTTGGGAGCCATCGGTTTCAGTCCCAGCGTGCTGAGCATAGCCCTATCCTCTGATACACCAGGATTAGGCGTTACCAATAATGTTTCGCGTTCTCCTGTGAAAATTGAATTCGCTCCAGCCATGAAACACCACGCTTGTTCTACTTCGGTCATTTCTATACGTCCTGCACTCAGTCGTACCATCGAGGCAGGCATGATGATACGCGCCGTCGCAATCATACGTACCATATCCCATATATCCACTTTCGGCAGATTTTCTAGAGGTGTACCCTTTACCCGCGCTAGCGCATTGATAGGCACGGACTCCGGATGTTTTGGCATATTCGCTAAAGTCAATAACATCGATATACGATCCAAAGGAGTTTCTCCAAGACCAATGATACCGCCTGAGCAAACCGTAAGACCTGCTTTTCTGACATTCTCAATAGTAGCTATGCGGTTATCAAACTTTCGCGTAGATATAATCTCATCATAATACTCTTCAGAGGTATCCAAATTATGATTATAAGCATACAATCCCGCTTCTTGTAACCGCAATGCCTGTTCTTCGGTCAGCATACCCAATGTACAGCACACCTCCATATCCATCGCATTGACAGCTTTAACCATCTCTATGATGCGGTCAAAATCCTTGTTGTCACGCACCTCGCGCCATGCTGCCGCCATACAGAAACGTGATGAGCCACTATCCTTAGCTTTTTGTGCATGCGCTATTACTGTTTCGGTCGATAAAAGTGCCTGTACTTTAATATCCGTGTGATAACGGGCTGCTTGTCCACAATAAGAACAATCTTCCGGACATCCACCTGTTTTGATCGATAGAAGCGTAGATACCTGTACTTCCTGAGGGTTATGCCATTGACGATGTACAGTCGATGCTCTATATACCAGCTCCAGCAAGGACTGATCATATATTTCCATTATTTCATCTTTTGTCCAGTCATGACGCAGAGCAGAATTATTTTCCATACGAGTAAACATACTTTTAGTGTATCACAAAAGTATCCCATACTCTCAAAAAACAACCCTACCGGTTTTATAAAAGTACCTAGTCCGGTTCTGCTCCTTAATGCCACCACTCACTAAGAGAAAGCTGGCTCATCCTCAAAACAAAACCTATTT
>CANRHE010000103.1 GCA_947630335.1 uncultured Sphingobacterium sp. | reverse complement strand
AAAAAATGCAACAGTACGAATCTGTAATCATTCTTACCCCGTTGCTTTCAGAAGATGCTGCGAAAGAAGCTATTGCTAAATTCAATGCAATCTTAACAGAAGGCGGAGCCGAAATTATCGCTGAAGATAATTGGGGTTTGAAAAAATTAGCGTATCCAATCCAGAAAAAAACTACTGGATTTTATCACTTAACTGAATTCAAGGCTCCAGGTGAATTAATTCAAAAATTAGAGCTTGAATACAAGCGTGATGAGCGCGTTATGCGTTTCTTAACGGTAGCTTTAGATAAGCATGCAATTGCTTATGGCGAGAAAAAACGCAGCGGAGCATTCAACAAAAAGGCTGAAACTAAAACTGAGGAGGTAGCAAACTAATGTCAAAAGAGAAAATCCAATACGTAACAGCTCCTAAAGTAGAAGACAACCGTAAGAAATACTGCCGTTTTCGTAAAAATGGTATTAAGTACATAGACTACAAAGACGCTAACTTTTTATTAAAGTTTGTTAATGACCAAGGTAAAATTTTACCTCGTCGTCTAACTGGTACATCATTGAAATTCCAACGTAAAGTAGCGCAAGCGGTGAAACGTGCACGTATCATCGGTTTAATGCCTTACGTAGCTGATTCATTAAAATAAGGAGGATACGATAAATGGAAATTATATTAAAACAAGATGTTAAACACCTTGGCGAAAAAGACGATATCGTAGTAGTAAAACCTGGTTTCGGACGTAACTACTTAATTCCTCAAGGATTTGCTATATTAGCAACATCATCCGCTAAGAAAGTTTTAGCTGAGAATATCAAACAAGCTCAGTTCAAACAAGAAAAAATTAAAAAAGACGCTACTGAATTAGCTGCTAAATTAGAAACTGTAAAACTTTCTATTGGTGCTAAAGCAGGTGAATCTGGAAAAATCTTTGGTAAAGTAAATAGCATTCAGATTGCTGATGCATTGAAAGCTAAAGGTTACGATGTTGACCGTCGCCGTATCACTTTCGAAACAGAACCAAAAACTGTTGGTGAATACTTAGCTAACTTAAACTTACACAAAGAAGTTAAAGTTCAAGTTCCTTTCGAAGTTGTAGCTGAATAATTAATTATCAGCACTTAAATATAAAAGGGATAACATAAGTTATCCCTTTTTTTATTATGTTTGCTTTACTAAATTGTATTTCAATGAAGCTAAAAACTATTTTTGTAGCTATATTATCAGCTATTACAGCAATCATTTTATATAAGAATAATGACCCGAGTTCCTTTTGGCTTTTTGGTGATATATACACCTCTAAGTTAATTCTATTATGTATTTTCTATATACTGGGTATAATTACAGGAGCATTACTATTCCGACGCAAAAGCAAGTATCCACAAGAATATTCTATTAATAATACGTTAGTGAACGTCGATGAGATCCCCAGTGTATTAAATAACTCAAACACCTCCGTACTTAGCAACGACGATAAAGAGTTCATTAGAAACGATTAATATAGAAGAAATAATAACTACTGACGACTTATAACATGAGCTATAAATAATAAAAAAGGGTGAGAATTTAACTCTCACCCTTTTTTATTATTTATACCGTATTCAATATAGAGTACGTATATTATCCTAAATTTATTTTACTTACAACATAGCACCTACTAACCCACCCAGAATACCAAAAATAAACATTAAAGCATAGAAAGATAGTAATACAATAACTACAATTCCAAGATATTTATTAAGTGATTTTAATTTAGAGAATGCTTCTTCCAATACAAAAGTATCAGAATTCGTTATAGCTACTTTAATTTTTACAGAAAAGTCATATAGATATTTAAGAGGGAAATAATAAATCAAAGCAATAATAATATACAAAAGCATAATAAACGTTGATCCCAACGCCGCTAGTGACTCCATTCCTGGAACTGTAGACATATCATTTTTACTAAATACTATACCAAGACCTATCCCGATAAGCACCATGATACCAATCCCAATCAGACCGACGATAGCAATAAATTTAGACCATTTGACTGCCTCTAATAAATATAATTTGCTTGCTTCAGTTATGCGCAAATCTTTATTATTCTCCACTTCAATAATTTCAACACTCATAAGTTAATTGTTTATAATTTTACAACTCGAATTTACTTAATGTTTTTGAAATAATATCTACGCATTCTAATAATTGTTCTCTATTAATAACCAAAGGGGGCGCAAAACGTATTATATTTCCATGAGTGGGTTTTGCTAACAAACCATTATCTCTCAAGGCTAAGCATATATTCCACGCAGTATCACTATTTTCTGAATCATTTATTACAATTGCATTCAACAATCCCTTTCCTCTCACTAAAGTACATATCTTAGAGTTTTTGATATATTTATTCATCTCTTCTCTAAACAATTGCCCTTGTAATTCAGCATTTTCAGCTAGTTTTTCGTCGATTACTACATCTAGTGCAGCCATTGCCACACTTGCAGCCATAGGGTTACCACCAAATGTAGATCCATGTTGTCCTGGTTTGATTACAGACATAATAGCATCATTAGCTAGCACCGCAGATACAGGATACATCCCACCAGACAATGCTTTTCCCAAAATAAGAATATCAGGCTGTACATCTTCATGATGAACGGCTAACATTTTCCCTGTTCTGGCAATTCCTGTTTGCACTTCATCAGCAATAAACAAGACGTTATGTTGCTCACATAAAGCTTTTGCCTTTGATAAATACCCGTCATCAGGTACAAATACACCCGCCTCACCTTGTATAGGTTCAACAAGAAAGCCAGCCACGTTTTTATTATCTAAAGTAGTATTAAGGGTCTCTAAATCATTATAAGGAATACGAATAAATCCTGATGTATATGGTCCGTAATGCTTACGAGCATCCTCATCATTAGAAAAAGAAATTATAGTTGTAGTACGCCCATGAAAATTATTCTCACAAACAATAATCAAGGCCTCATTTTCTTCAATGCCTTTTACTTCATATGCCCATTTACGAGTCAATTTCAAAGCTGTTTCTACAGCTTCAGCTCCAGAATTCATCGGTAAAACTTTATCAAACCCAAGCAACTCAGTGATTTTTTTCTCAAAAAAACCTAATTTATCATTATAGAATGCGCGTGAAGTTAGTGTCAAAGTATTAGCTTGCTTAGTAATAGCTTCTACTAGCTTAGGGTGACAATGACCTTGGTTAACGGCCGAATAAGCAGATAGAAAATCAAAGTAACGATTACCATCAATATCCCAAACATATACGCCTTCCCCCCTTGATAATACTACTGGAAGTGGGTGATAGTTGTGGGCTCCATGTTTATTTTCTAACTCTATTATTTCTTCTTGTTTAAATTTTGACTCTCTCATAATTCTTTTTTACAAATCTATCTATATTTCCTCAGAATATTAAAACTAGAATAATAGAAGACAATACTTAAGAAAAAAACGATAAAATATTTAACCAATAATTCAAAATAAAGGAAGAATAAGTTATATAAAACAGATTATAGTAGTATTTTTGAATGGAAACGTAAATTTATAAAAATGGGAAAGTCAATTAAACTTACAAGAACTTACAAAAAAGAGACTGAAAATATAGAAACGACCATTTACGTAATGGTAGATAATATATTATACTTTGAAGAATGTGTGGCATCAGACAATACTAAAGGAACTAGTATCTTTTTTAATTCAGTGGTAGGTCAAAGTTATGCTCCTCTAATTGTTAATGAAAGTCCAGATGATATAGCCAACTTAATTAACAGCAATTAGAACAAACACTGCCTATTAGACCGTAAAGGCGGTGTTTCATACCGTTTATTATTTACTGGGTATACTGAGTATAAAAACGGTACCTTTATCTTGATTGGATTCTATTTTAATATCACCGTTGAGTTTTACAATTGCATTTTTTACATTATATAATCCCAATCCTGACCCCTGAGCTTGGTTACTCGCCCTATAAAACAATCTAAAGATGTGCTCTATTTGTTCTTCAGGTATTCCGATACCATTATCCTCAACCCTAATAGTAACTCCCCCCTTTTCAACCTTGATATCTAATTTTACAAATTGATTTTCCTCAGCCACACGTTGATATTTAATAGCATTAGGAATCAAATTATGTATTATTAATTCAATGATTGATTTATCATTTTTAAATGTTGTTACCTGATCAACATTAGTTTCAAATACGAGTGGCGTTGTAGAAGTGTAAATTTTATAAAAACTCTCAATATCGGTAGCAAGGTCATAGAAATTAATTTCCTCTAACTTCAAGTCTCCTCTTCTCAATAAATAGTAATCCTTTAGTGAATCTATATACGCATCCAATTTCAGAACAGAAGTACGCATAAGATCCAATAAAGCATATATTTCATCCAAATCTTCAAATTCACGCGCCAGATTAATAGCAGAAAGCACACCTACTAGAGGATCTCGTAAATCATGACTTACACTATATGCAAATTTATCTAATTCCCTGTAAGCCTGCTCTAATTCTTGATTCCTTTTATCTAATAATGATGTTGTTAAATAAAACTTATTCGCCTCAATAATAGCAGAAGTGATTTCTTCATTTACCCACGGTTTACGTATAAAACGATAAATATTACCTTTATTAATTGAATCTACCAACAACTCCATATCCGCATAGGCGGTAAGAAGAATTCGAATAGGTGCAGGAAAACTAAATTTAATCCGATTTAAAAAATCTATTCCTAATTCATTGGGCATTTTATGATCACAAAAAATAACACGAATATTAGAATTGTTATTTAAAATCTCTTCTGCCTCAACAGTAGATTGAGCAATATGAATTGTACAAGTATATCTAAAATTAGCTTTAAAACTAATTAAATTATTAATCTCATCATCTATGTACAGTACTTCAACTTCTTTATCCATCGCTATTATGTTTTTACTAAGTAGTTTGATTTACTGGCAGTGTAATTATAAATCTAGTTTGGACACCTTCAGTGGACTCCACTTTGATATCTCCATTATGTTTCATAATAGTATTATATACTATAGACATACCTAGACCAGTTCCTTCACCTACATCTTTAGTAGTAAAGAAGGGATCAAATATCTTATTTAAAATATCATTTGGAATACCAATTCCATTATCTTCTATAATTATCCTAATCTTATCTTCATTTTCCAAATATTCACTTGAAATTTTAAGTATTCCCCCTACTTTTCCCTTAAATTTTTTATCAATTGCATACGTAGCATTCGTAAATATATTCAAGAAAACCTGATTAAGTTTTCCAGGAAAGCACTCAATGTGCGGAATATCCGCCAATTTTGTTTCCAATTCTATATTCTCGCTTATTAGACTACCAATGATTATTAATGTAGATTCAATGCCTAAATTAACATCTGCATGCATAATAATATCTTCATCTACTCTAGAAAAAATACGAAGACTCTTCACGATCTCAGCGGTACGATTTGCACCGTCACTCATACCTCTTAGCAAATAATCCATCTCTGTACGTAGATAATCAATATCTGCATGCTGCTTATATTTAGTTATCTCTACTTTTTTTGCTGAAACGTCCAAATTTTCATTAACTGCAAGTTTTTCCACAAAGTCAAAGGCATCCCATACCATCTCTAGATCCCTCTTTAGTGGCTTAACATTCGATGTAACAAAGTTGATGGGATTATTAATCTCATGTGCTACACCCGCTGTTAATTGACCTAATGAAGCCATTTTTTCAGACTCTACTAATTGAGATTGAGCCTCTTTCAAATCAGTTAAAGTCTCCTCGAGGGATTCATTTAAAACTTTCAACTCACTTGTACGCTCTTCAATACGCATTTCCAAGATTTCATTTTGCTCCTTGATTAAGCGCTCATTCTCCCGAAGAGCATTAAATTCTCTACGTTGAGACTCTTCATTTTCTTTTCGATAAGTATTGATCTTGTTACCTAAAGCAAAAGATAGCAACATAGCTTCAACGGAAACACCTAATTGTACAATATAAGTAGAAAATTGACTATATTTTACATATCCGTAATCTTTTAAAACATAAATTATCACACTACCTAGAAAAATACCCCAAGCGACTAAAAATAAATTAGCATTTTTATTTCCTTTACGTTTGACATAGAATGCAACATACAATACCAAAAGAGAGCCAATTCCTGCTACAGCATTTACCGCTTTGTAAGCTAAAGAAATATCAAAAAATAAAAAAACTATAGCAAGAATATCACCGATGATAATAAGATTCAGGTAATAACCTAAGCGTTTACTATAGGCTTGAATACCTAAAAACGATCGAACAAATAAAACCGAAGCTATACCCGACATGGCACCTGCAAATGGTACAATAAAATCAATACCAAATGATCCTGTTCCAAAAAAACGATGAAATAAACCTAGAATTGCTACTTGAGCAGCTGTCACCCACCAAATATAATTTACGTAATATAGATACTGCTTATCTCGAGCTGATATATACAAGAATAAATTATAGATAAGCATAGATAACATGATACCCAGAAAAATTCCTGAGCGCATATCAAATTCTAATAAATTATTCACAACTACCCCTCTATGATGAACGGAAATAGGTACCAACAATCGTGTATTACTTTCTGTTTTAATATAGCAGGTAACTGAATCTCCTGTTTCAACATCCACCATAAAAGTATAGAATTGATGTTTAAACAATCTATTTTTGTCATTTTGGTCCCGATCGATACATACACTATCTATCTGACCATTCTTTACAGTGTAAAGGCAAGCATACCTCAATAATGGATTTTCGATATTAATAACGAATTGCTTGTATTTACTTTCATTTGTTAAAGTGAACTTTAACCAAAAAGTAGACGGAGATAGTCCAAAGTTGGTCACATCACCATATGCTCCAGTAAAATCTTTTCTTCTTTCTAATATTTCATTCAGACCTAGATTCTTTGTAGAATCTTCGTATATCTTTACGTACTTTCCAATATAACCAAAGTGATCTTCACAGTACTTAATTATATTATCGGCTTTGCCTTGCGAACAACAGACAAATAATAAAAAGAGAATTATTATTCTTTTAAACATAATGAACTATTCAAAATTTACAGCTTCCCTTGTCAATAATTCGTCGATATCAAAATACCATCTTCCAGAGTGACAAGGTTCATCAAGCAATATTCGTCTAGCGATATCAGTAACAATACCTCCTCCCATGGTTACTGACGATGCCAATTGAGGCCATGAACGAATAGTTTTACCCATTTCATCAAAAGCTACTTTCATCTTAGCTGAAAGATTCTTTTGATCTACTATTTTTAACACCAGAGACAATCTTTGCTGACCTGTTAAGTTATCCAAATCAATGAGATCCTCGGCAGACACTAATCCATGTAGAATTTCCCTATTGCTATCCAGATCAAAACGCTCAATATCAATCATGCATCGATCATTTGTTTCCATCAATACTGGTATAGACAAATCACGAGCTGCCAAACGACTTTTCAATTTCATATCGAGACCATCACACAACTCTACTAACAAATCCAATTTCATGTTATCCTTTTGAAAAAAGTCTAACATATTATCATTAGTAAGTCCTTGTTCAAAGATTTCAACATCAAAGTATGGATCAATTTCTGCAATTTCTCGAGCTACTATCACCGCTTTAGATAGTCCTAAATTACATACAGATGTTCTAATTCTATTTAAATTACTAAGCTCAATAGTATCAAAATCCGCCAACCTTAATCGACCACATACACGCTCCATTGCTATAGTAATAGCAACCGATTGTCCTACCGATAGCCCGATAATACCGATGGTCTTTTCTTTCAACAGCTGCTGCTCATCGAAACTAATTTTATTATTATTCCTATTGGTACGAACCTCAAAAAATTCCCGTTCATTTAATAGATGAACAAGCGTATTTTTCCAAGGATAATATACCCATGTGCCATAATCTTCAACTTCAAGGTCGCCAAGCTCCTGATTTATGAAATTATTTAATTCATTTTGCTCAACAGTATGAACTTTAGGATTCCTTACTTTATATAATTCGTGCAACTGGTCACTAATAGTGTCAAGAATTATAGCTTCAGGATGATTTATTTTCAATTCATTTATAGAAGATCGCGTACCTCCAAATCTATAAATTAATGGTCTATATAAAGATTGCATAAGTGTTTTCTACAAAAAATTGACTGGAGTTTCAGAGTTAATAATTGAATCGCGCTGTATTGCTTTCAACTGCTCTATTACACTTTCAATACTCCATTTATCCATGAAAGGTAATTCAATTCGATACTCAATTTCAATTTCTTTTTTACGAAGAATTTCTACACTATTGATATTTAAGTTATTTCTCATTTTATTGATAGCTAAACGTTCGTCTTCTTCTGCTAAGGAAAGCTCTTTGACGTCTGGCAATAACATCGTAGTAGCTACAAGATCAAGCTTAGGGTAGTAGAATGTACCTTTGTTACCTATACTAGTCTCCAATTTATAGCCTACACTCTCAGCCATCTTAACGGTATATGGAGCACATAGGGCAAAAAGGGATTGAAGTCCAATTTGGGTAGAAATAGCAACTGCAGCACGTGTCAAGAAGATACTCCCCACACCATAACCTGCAATTTCTCGGGAGTTCCAAAGACCACATACTTCACCGGTACCCTGTTGGGCATAATTCCATACTAAATCGAATACCTTAGGATCCATTTTACCAGTAGCTTCCTCAATAGGCAAAGGCTGAGTTCCACCAGAGACATGTACACGTGCTCCACCATAAACGTGCTCCCCATCCAAAGATTCAACGATCAAGACAAAAGCACCAGGATTGAACATCCATTCATCTTTAGAAGAAGTAACCTTCTTTACACCTATAGCTGTTAGTACATTACTATGTCCTTCAATAAACAATTCACACGTCTTAGGGTCTTCTACTGCTCTAAAAGCACGTAGGCGAACGATTGGTCGTCCATTATTCAATATCAAACTCACTTAATAATAGGTAATTAATTAGGGTAAATATTCATCCAAAATGGAGAAAAGTTTTAATTTATCCAAGGGTTT
>CANRHE010000102.1 GCA_947630335.1 uncultured Sphingobacterium sp. | reverse complement strand
GAGTACGCTTTACATAATTTGATAATTCTTTCATAACGATTCTTTTTTTGTGTATCGTTATTTCAGGACGGGACACCCTTTAGATTTTAAAAGCCTTAGTAAATCTTCAAGAGCTTTTCTTGCGTTTTTATTTTTTAGATATATATGAGCTTCATCAATTACTATTACATAACGAATTGGAAAAATATGGTCTTTTTCCTCACAATCATTGGTCGAACTAAAATATGAATTAAAGTATCTCAATAAAAGAAATACAGGGAAGTCTACCAAAAGGGTAAGGCTACAAGCGTAGCAAGTCTGCTGTTATCTTTAGCTTTTTCGGCAAACGGAATGGCTTTATTCACCGTTATTTCTACAAATTTTTCATCTTCATCCTCAATTTGATGAATCACCGCAATATTATTCCAAATATCAGATTGTGTTTTGTAGCTTTCTTGGTTTTTAGAAATTTTATTCAATAAATAATCTGCTGTTAAATAGTGTTTTTTACTTTCTTCAAGATTTCCTTTTGAGTAATAATAATATCCTTTTTTTGCATGATACATGCCTTTTAAATACAAGTTGTTATGAGACATTTTATGCCCTTTTTCTAAATATTCAAAAGTTTTTAACGAGTCTTTCGGTGTCCAATACGTAACCAAATCGAAGTAAATCGTTGCACGCAAACTATCGTTAGAAGCTGTCTCTAACGATTTGTATTAACCTTTAGCATATTGTTCCATATCTAACGGAAGTTGTGCGTGATTTTTTTGGGGAATTAACCCGAATAAAATAAGAAAAAACAAAGAGAATTTGCGCATCTTGATCTAAAGTTTAATGCAAATATCCAAATAAAAAGTGTTGCTTTTTTGTCCTTGCGAAAAAACCATGGTAAACCATTAGAAATAAAATCAAGGTTTTCAATGATTGCTCCGATTGCTCGTTTTGCAGACCTTTGTTTCTCACAATAAAATAAAATTTTATGAAAAAAGTAAACACAAAAATTGCGTTTTTAGGCATATTAGCCACATTGACATTTGGAACAGTTGCTACAAGTTGTAGTAAAAATGATGATAATGACGGATACGAACAACCAGCAGAAGGCACTATTGATGTTGCTGTAGGTACCTATAAAGGCAAGTTATATACACCTCGATCTTATTCTGGTAATAAATATGAATGGTTCGATGCTATTGTGATAGTTACAAAAGAAGGCAATGATAAATTAAAAATTGCTGCAAAAGAAGGTGAGGAGTACTCTTTTGTAACTCCAAAAACCTTTACGGTAGAAACAGGTGCCTTTTTTGGTGCAAATACTCAAGATATTGTTTCCTTATCAGGTAGTTTAGAAGGCTATTTTCATTATTATGGATCTAACAAAAATATTAGTGTTTTAACTAAAGAGCAATCAGAGACAGATGTTTATTTTCAGTTTGATGGCGTAAAACAATAGATTAAATGCTTTTTTAGCAAGTAAAACGTTTATCTTTAGCCTATCTAAAATTTATAAAACTATGAAAAAATTTCATCCATTTTTTACCATTGGAACAGTAGGAATAATTGTAACTGCCTGCCTACATATGTTTTTAGCATTAAGCCTATCACTGATTTCAATTCACTCTGCTTTTTTTACTCTTTATCCTGTATTCTTGACTTTTTTGATATTAGGGGTTGTTCTAACAGTTAAAAAACAAAAGACTTTTGCATAAAAAAAGAATTGAAAATAAAAAGATAACACGTTTAATTGCGGTAGCCCGTAAAAAAAAACATATAAAAATGAAAAAAACTGCACTTATTTTTGGATTATCAGCATTGATTGTATCTTGTAATCAATCTGTAAAACAGCAGGAAAGTACAACAGATTCCACAGAAGTTGCCGTTGAAGCTAATGAAGTTAAAACAGAAAACACAAATTCTTCTACTGAATTCAATATAGAAAACATTCCATTTTCTACTGCCGATATTGGCGATTTTCCTTTTATCAATCTTCCGGAAGGATTAGAAGCTCACAAAGGTGCTATAGAAAGTAAATTTGATGTTTGCTTTTTCCCGATCAATGATGTCATGACTCCTTTTGAAGGTAAATTATATAAAGCCAATGTTGGTGCTGTTCGTGGTGAAGAATATTCGCAACGATATTTTGAAAAAAGTATGGAAGATTATTTGCTTTCTGTTGGAGCGGTTAAAGTTTTTGATGGTGAAATCACCAAAGAAGAATACGAGCGTTATAACAAACAAGACCCTAATAAAGGTGGTTCTGGAGACATGGGCTATTGGAATCAAAACATCAAGTTTTTTGTCATTCGAAGTAAAGAGAATGGAAATATTTATATCCAATTCACATCTAATAATGCAGGAGGAAAATTAAATATTGTACAGGAAGAAGCTTTTAAACAAACCATAACCAAAGTTAGTGCAGGTGATATTGCGAAGGATTTGACTGAAAAAGGAAAGTCGATTTTATACATCAATTTCGATGTGGATAAGTCTAATATTACGGCTGAAGGAAAAGAAGTGGTCACACAAATTGCAGAAGCACTTCAAAAAGATAAAAACTTAAACATTTCGATCGAAGGTCATACTGACAATACAGGTGATGCTGTTCATAACAAAAAATTATCGAATGATCGTGCAAATTCTGTAATGAATGCTTTAGTCACAGGCGGAATTGATAAAGCTCGATTATCAGCTATAGGTTTCGGTTCTGAAAAACCTTTGGTAACCAACAATTCGGACGAAAATAAAGCTAAAAATCGTCGAGTTGAACTGGTGAAAAAATAAATAATAATAAAAAGCTGTTTTTTTTAGGGAAAACAGCTTTTTTAATAAATTAAGAATGAAAAAAAATATTATAAGCAGTTTATTATCCGCATTTATTTTGTTTAGTTGCAATTCTTCAGACGAAAACAAATTACCAGATAGCAACAGTGAAATAATTAACACACCGTTTACAGAAGGTTCTGTTGAAATGGGAATTTTTAGTAACGACATTGACTTGGGGAAACTTATAGGAAAGATAGATTTCTCTAAAGCTAATATAAAAGAAAACAATACGAGCATTTACTAGTCCACGACGCAGATGTAAAAACAATTTTTGATTTGTTAGCGAATATGGGAAACCAAAATCCGTTAGCAGCTTGGGCTATGACTTTAAATATTGCTGAATGTACCTATAATATTAAAAATGATGAAGTATTAGGGAAAGTTCGCGGTTTTGGATGGACAATGGATAATTATTATAATAAATCTCAAGACAAGGCAAGTATTTATTTGGAAAATTTGGCACAAACCGATAAAATTACCGAACAGGATAAAAAAATATATTCATCTTACAAACCTTCTGAAAACAAAGGTTCTGGAGCAATGAACGATGTAGATTTTAGTCAGTTTAATCGTGAAGCAAAAAGCACAAAACAAAACATTTTAGGATATGAATGTGATGTAGTTGTTTACACTCCCAAAACAATAGATGAAAATATACCACTGCAGTTACAAAAATTAATTGTTTATACTTCGCCGTTATTTAATAATGCCATCAATTTTGCACATCCTTTTTATTTAGAAGAAAATCAGGGGATTTTACGTTTAGATGTTTATTATTTGAATAATGAAACCCCAACATTGGTAATGAAGCCAAAGTGTGAATAAGCTATCTGATATT
Source organism: uncultured Sphingobacterium sp. (assembly GCA_947630335.1). Taxonomy (GTDB): domain Bacteria; phylum Bacteroidota; class Bacteroidia; order Sphingobacteriales; family Sphingobacteriaceae; genus Sphingobacterium. The sequence continues at coordinate 5,465 of CANRHE010000102.1, read as the reverse complement.
TATATTCAAGTTCGCTTAGAAACTTATAAAGAAACTATTCCTTGGATTAATATTTAAGAAAATTTACTTAGCTTAATCTCCTGTTTTTCCAAGTTTTATTAGTCGATATTTTGTATAAGATTAACATATACTATACTCAGTGCAACTGATATCAGGTTGCCTATTAAATAATAGTTGTTGTATATTTCTTCTCTTTTTTTACCCTCTTCGGTAGAAGTATTTTCTGAATGTTTTAGTCTTGTACCTAATTTTAGTGCTCCAAATAAAGTCAAAGCATGCGGATAACCGCTACATAATGAGTAAGTCAAAAAGGCTCTTTCAACCCAACCTTTTATTAGCGATTTATAGTCAATCATTCCAATTTTCTTCTCTTTAGGAGTTATCATTGTATATATAACACTTAATAATATTTCCAATAAGAAAATTATAATAACAGTACACCAAGTAGACATGATTATAGTTTGGTTATATTTTGTAGGATATTTTTTGATGCATTATATGAAGCTAAATTTAGGCTTTTTTCTCTTTTCCATATGAGTGACCTTTCTTTATTCATTTTTTCAGCAACAATTTTATAATCCTTATACTTTAAAAGATGACTAATCAATTCATGATCTTTATGGATTTTCCAGTTATCTATAATATTTTGAAATATAGTGAATGAATTGTTTATAATACTTTCTTTCTCCAAATTATCAATTTTAAATTTAAACCTTTGTGAAGAATTTTTCATTTCATTGATTATCATTCTTGCATTTGTAAGACCTTCGCCTAACATTTCATAGGCTATCTTACTATTTATGATAGTTTCAATTTTACCATAATTGACCACATATCGAAGTTTGAAATTAAAATTATTTTCAATAATAAATTCTTCTAAATCAACTACTATTTTAATAGTATCGTTTAATTCTTGTACGACTCCTTGGAATTCATCACCTAGGGTTATTGTCAGTGGAGAAAGGAGTTTGTTTGCATATTTTTTATTGATATAACTTGTGCATTTTTTGAAATGTTCAATTATCAAACTTTGATCTAATGTTCTGCTTCCTATAATGTCCCCCATTAATATATACGAGTTCCTCATATTATGATATTTATTTCAAAAATAATGAAATTATTACATTTATGTCATTAATTGTGAAATTATTATTTATATGTCAATAAAGGTGAAATCGTAAATTAAATGAATACAATTTTCATTTGGCTAAAGTTAAGTGTGAAAAATATACAAGTTTATTATGATTGTATTAACGCTATTTTTAATGCCTTTATATCTACTTAAAACAAACTATAACGTTATTTATTTTACTTGATTTCTAAAGGAATAGGAGATATAAAGTTTGTAGAAGCTACATCAATACTAATTTGCATAAGTCCTTTTCTTAACATAGGCGGTACTACGAATTTTAACGTAGTTGCATCTGCATAAAATGGGTAAACAACAGCATCCCCGACGTTAATCATATAATGACTACCGGCAATCCCATGTCCCTCCAATGTAATGATATCCCCATAGTTAGCTACCGTAGGATACATTTTTTCAATGCTGATTCCCCGTTGTGTATAATCATAGGAAGGTGTACCATAAAATAAATTATATTCCTGATTGATATACCCAAATGAAAGCTTGTCTGTTCCGATATTCCTAGTATAATGAATTTTAAACTTTGCTTGTCCATCTGTTACTTCTATTGATTCATAGGTGTTATCTTTCCATGAAATTATGTATTTATTGCCAGCTATAAAATTTCCTTTTGCTGTTATGATAGAACCTAAATATCCTGTACCTAGATCTACATCGGTCACGGCCAACTTTTGTATATCTACCCGATCTGACGAAACAAAGTCAGGGTACATCTTACTAATCAAGCTCACTGTATATCTACCATTATCCATATTTGGTGCTACTATATATTGGAGGACCACGCCATGCAGTGCCCAGCCCTGTGATACAGTAGGTACCGACCCTACTTTGGCTAGCATGCCATTATAACCAAAGTATTTGGTAAATTCAGCTCCCGCGATATTGATTAAATTTCCAGGATGCACTACTTTACTTATGATCCTTAGCTCTTCCCTTTGCGGAGGGATAATATTTAATTTGTCCTCAAAAATCACAGTATCTCTACCATTAAAATATCCAATCCTAAGTTTATTGCTGGTAAGATTTAAATTATATAAATCGTATCCTGATTCCAAATTGAGGACGTTGTTGCCAATTATTACTTTAAATTCTGGGTAATAGTAATTATCATGTATCCCCAATTTCTTAAAAGTTATACGGTCAGTGTAGTACAAATCCAATTTTTCTGGAGGCAGAAGTTTTCCTAGTACTTTAAAATTAGCGATGTTCTGTACGAAGTTTGGAGTATGTAGGTTCTTGTTCTGCAATAAGACATTCACTTCGTTCATATGATACAAGTTGCTTTCTGGAATTTTGAATGTCAATGTTTTTTTAGCCTGATCCAATGAGTAGGAGACATCAGTTTCTCTAATTTTTAAAACATATTGATCGTTGATTTCATTGAAATCTCCAGTTAAGTTAATCACATCGCCAGGAGAGACATACTCTCGGTCTATTCTATCGATTTGTATAGAGCTTACCCTAAAATAAACAGGTGATGTCTGGTAGAGATGTTTGTCAGTCTTTAGGTAGAGATTGTATTGATAAGCTGCACCTAGCTGGAACTTTTTAGGCGTTATATATTTATGACTCACCATACCCACGTTGACTGTTGGTGGGATTGTAATCCTTTGAATATCTTTTGTTTGGCTATCTATGATTACAAAGCCAGCTTCAATTATTTTCTCATCATTCAAGTACCCAATTTCTCCGTTTAGCGTTGCATGATTCAGTGTTAACTCCGATACGGGTAAGGTCAATATCCGAATAGGGTTTTCATCGACTACTTTTACTTCACTTTTTTTGCAACTCAAAATCAGCAACAAGCTGTACGAACAAAATAGAATGGAAAAGATTAAATGTTTTAAACTCATTTTAAAAGTTATTTAATTTCAATATTACCTGGGGCAGAAATTGTCTTTCCATCCAGTACCAATCGGATGGGATAAATCCCTGGTTTTACTGGACTAATTATTGTGACTTCTATGTCATTACCTATTTTTTGCCAGGCATACATATCTATATCTCCAAAATAAATTTTTGAAATATTCGTGAGTCCCTTTCCTTTCAGAATAATTCGTCTCAACAAAGGTAGACACTCCAGAGAAGGGAATTGAAAAAGGGAAGCGTGAAGAAGCCATTTCTATTGCTTTAGATTTTAAGAAAATGGGCTTACCCATAGCAGACATTGCCAAAGGCACTGGTCTTTCTATCGAAGATATTGAGAAGCTCTAGCGAGCGATGATTATATAACATTTATATAGCCGTTTCATTATTATAACGGCTATTTTTTATTTCCGCCCTTCAATAAGTTTTACCAATACCGCTTTAGAGAAGGTTAGAGACGTTAATCAGTGTCAACTACACATTTCCTCATCAGGATTCAAAAAGCCCCGCCAGCCTCAGCTAAAGAAGATAGAAGAGGGGCTTCACCGTCTGGCAGCAGAGCTACAAGCGGTGGAGCTGGTTTAAGTTATTATGATGAACATTGAATTGATTAAACTTCTAGAAGATTACTTTGGAGCTAATCTACCTATGACTGAGAGTACAAGATTGTTTCACGATCTCCAAATTTATGGTGATGATGTAGCAGATAAGCTCATTGAGATATGTCAAATGCGGTATTAAATATTATCACACTAACCAAGATATAAGCATAATGATCTTACTTAGCTAGTTAAAGCTATATGTGAGAGTGCTGACTTAGGTTAAGATAATACTATCTAAGACCATTTACTTAAATAGATTCAGAACCCCGTAGCCTCATGCCATTTCTTTTATCTATATTTTTTTTAGATTTTGTGAGCACATTAATGATACCTATTTCGGCATTTTGATCACTTGTATTCAGTTTGTCAATTGTTATAGTTAAAATATTATTTTCATCTATATATACCTCATTTTCATTCTTATTAAGAAGAATGCCATCAATTGTATATACAACAGGTGTCTTCTCAAGATCTGTATATTTAGACTTCAACTCATTTAATGTTATAAATTTAGGCGAATAACCTGGTTTAGTATTTATACGTATTTCACCATAAAAAGTATCACCATCAATTATAGTTTCTCCTTTATTTACATCCATACTTTGAATTTGATCATCTTTGAGATATACTACGTTTTTAAATATAATGTCATCAATAATAAATAGTGGACGTTTGGCATTGTCTTTTTTATCAGAAACAATTACGTGTAGAGTAGTATCAATCGACTTAGCATCCTGAACTAATAAAGTTTTATCTTTATTATGTTTACCGCTAACTTCTGTTTGCGCATATGTCTGGCAAGCGATAGAAGTCATTAGTATGATTATGAAGTTTTTCATACTTAAATATATGAATATTATTTCCTCTCATATACTGAATTATACTTTTTTATTTAATTAGTTCATTAATCATTTTCTTAAATGTAACATTAATTGAATCACGCAGGTTTAAAAGGAATAATCTTCCTTCCGGTTTTCCTCTTTCACATGACCTTTCTAATTCGATTCCATCTTTCCATAGTCTTGACTTTCCTGTCCATGTAGAAATCTCTATCTCTAGGGCAGTGCCAGTGAATTGAGGCAGTGTAAATGAATGTTTCATAACCTCACTTAATCAAGTTCTTGATACGGTTTGCCATATCACCTAATGGGTGTTAACACTTTCTTCTAAGTTATTCGGTTTTTGTTGTAAAACAAGCAATTATTGTTACTTTTGATGCTGAAAATATAAGATAGGACAACGAAAATTATTATCATTTATTAATACTAGTTACTGGATCGGTATCAACGAAATAGACACTGTAATCAGGACTTCAGATTCATCTTTAGACGCCATTCTTTATTTCTATTTTAAGTTTACAAAGTATATTCTAAGATGAAACTATTAATACTATCCATATTTTCCTTTTTTTTAAGCCAGCTCTTTTGTTTCGGTCAATCGGTCGATTATTATGTGAATATGAATTTGGACACCGTATATGGTGAATTTCGTTCTATCTCTAATGGTAAGATCAAATTCAAAGTTAATAACAAGAATACGAAATTAGATCCAAAGCAAGTGTATAGGGTTTACGATGCTAACAGGGGCTATATTTACGGACCGTCATATGTCCAGAACTGTATCGTTAGAATCGAGGATTCTCAACCTAAGATGTATAAAATTAGCGAGCGTCTTCGGAAAATAAAGAAACCTTTGTTTGTACAGATCCATGAGGATGGCGAGATCATCGTATATTCGTTTTCATTGATTCGAAACTCTGGACCTTCTATTGGAGCAGGTGGAATGATGACACTAGGCTTACCCAATAGATCAGATCGTTACTATGCATTGAAAAAATCTACAAATGAAAT
>CANRHE010000101.1 GCA_947630335.1 uncultured Sphingobacterium sp. | reverse complement strand
GCTCCTGGGTCAAAGACGCCATCTTCACCAGTCACGTCATCTTTAAATTTTAATAATACTTGATTTTCGTCTAGGCTATAGACATCTTTAGTTTTCCCTTTGTAAATTAAATTCATATAATATAAAACAAGAATAGATCAATGTAGAACACAAAAATAGTGTAAAAATTGCATAAATGATTTTTTTATTGATTATAATACTTTTTTAAGCTAGGCAATGCAAACATTTTATTGTGATAGCGGTTTAATTCAATATGGCATATCTTAAATTAATATTCTTTGCTGCTCTATTTATTGTTACAAATTATATTTCAGCTCAAGGATTAAAGCCTGGCTTTGATAAAAAAGAGTTTGAGGAAATTTTAAAAATAAATACAACTTATTTGGAGGCCAAGAACAGTAAAGAACTTATGTCTCCACCAGCGTATTCCAGGCTTATTTATTCAAGCCCAATAATGGGCTTAGAGAATAAATGGGAACTATGGATGATGGATAATAATGTAGCAGTAGTATGTATACGAGCTACAATTAATTCGACGACAAGTTGGATTGCTAATTTTTTTGCAGCTCAAATTCCTGCAATTGGCACAATGACAATTGCCAAAGACTTTACATTCCAATATAAAGTAGCTAATAATCCTAAAGCTGCTGTACATGCAGGCTATGTTTTTTGTTCTGCATTTTTGCTCAAAGATATTCAACCCAAAATTGATTCTCTGTACCAGACAGGGGTTCGTGACGTAATAATCGCGGGTCATAGCCAAGGAGGGGGATTGTCGTATTTGATAGGCGCTAATTTGTTGTGGCAACAAAAAGATGCAAAGTTGCCTACAGATTTACGATTCAAAATATATACGAGTGCAAGTCCAAAACCTGGTAATTTATATTTTGCTTACGATTATGAGTATATTACAGGTGATGGCTGGGCGTTTCAAGTAGTCAGTACCGTAGATTGGGTACCTCAATCACCATTTACGGTGCAGACAATAGATGATTTGCCATCCGTAAATCCAGTGGGTTATATCCAGACAAGTTTTAAAAAAGAAAGTCTATTTAAAAAAATAATTGTGAAATCAGTATATAACAAATTGACTAAGCCATCATTTAAAGCAGTAGATGAGTACCAAAAGTATTTAGGAAATTATGTTGGCGAAAAGATACAAAAGCAATATCCTGAATTCAAAATACCAACTTTTTCTAAGACTAATGATTATGTGAGGACGGGAAGACAAATAGTCTTGATGCCAGATGAAAGATATTTTGAGAGGTATGATGCAACAAAACATCCTTCAAATTTTATGCTGCATCATGCAACTAGTGCTTACCTATATATGTTATTACGAAATAATTTTAATTAATAATTCTTTCAAAATGATTATTAAGATGTGTGCGAATTGCTTGTCTATAAGAGTTTGCACATTTCTTTTTTAAGACTTCGACAAGTTCTTTATGGGATATGAACTCACCTTTTACGATAGGTTTATCGAGTATCCCAGATTTATGTACATAATTAAATATAGGAATTAGCATTTCTTGTAGTTCTAGAAGCATTCCATTGCCTGATATTTCGTAGAGTTTGCCATGGAACTTTTTTTCATCTTCTATACTCCAAGGTAATGCTGTATCTCCTGATACGATTGTTTCAGCAAGTTGTTCTAGCTCAATAATATCTTCATCTGTTATTTTGTTAATAATAAAATCTGCTATTCCTACCTCTAATGCTAACCTCATTTCAAAAAGGTCTTTTAGCGTATCTACATCTAGAATAGAAGGATGAAATATTTTTTTTAAGGATCCCAGTACATCAGGGTTAGTAATTACTGCTCCTTTATGTTTTTTGGATTCGATTAGGCCTAATGTTTTTAACCGTAGCATCGCTTCGCGAACGACTGTACGACTCACCCCCAAGTGCTCAGCAAGATCGAGTTCTTTTGGCAAGACATCACCCACTTGAAGTTTATTGAACTGTATATAATCTATTAAAGATTGCTCAGCTTTATCTACTAAGCTCGATGTATCTATAACCGGAAATTTTCTAATTGCGGAATTCGTATCGCTCATGTTGATTAATATAAGTCTTACAATTATACTAAATTAATAGCATATTTTGATACCAAAGATTCTCTAGAATTTGCAAGGCTTTGTTTTTGAATTACATGAAAAAGTATATTTTGTTTAAATATTTAATAAAGCTTGTTTTACAATTTCTCTATTAGGTTTAGAAATAGGTATTTTCTTTCCAGTAAATAGTAAAAGAATACCACCATCTTCTTTCAGCCAGCTTTTTATATATTTCGGATTTACTAGATGACTTTGATGTGTTCTCAAAAAACCATTTGGCTTGAGAAGATCCGCGTATTCTTTAAGAGATTTGGAAACTAATAACTTTTCTCCATTTTCAAGGAAGAAATGTGTATAGGTATTGTCAGCTTCACAATGTATAATTTCTGATAATGATACATATCTTACTTCAGATTGCATTTGCAGCGCAATCTTACTAATTCCTATTTCTAGCTTTTTGAGCTGTTGTATAAGAAAATCAAGCTGTGAAGTTTGAGATTTTAATGCAACTTTTTGTTCTACTTTATATACTGCTTCTTTTAACTCTTCTATGTCTATAGGTTTTAAAAGATAATCTAAAGCTGCAAACTTTACGGCTTGTATGCCATAATGATCATAAGCGGTAACAAATATCACTTCAAAATTACGGTTGGGGATTTGCTTTAATACATCAAAACCTGTTTGATCACCGATTTGTATATCTAAGAAAACTAAATTTGGTATATACTTGCCAATACTATTCACTCCGTCAATAACATTTTGTGCAGTACAGACTACATCTATTTGTGGACAATGTCTAGCGAGTAAAGTTTGCAAGTTTTCTATATTAGAAATTTCATCATCAATTAATACTGCTCTCATCATACTATAGCCATTCCTTTAAAGTTATGCTTATTTTTGTACCTTCACTATTCGACAGGATTGCTAAGATAAACTGATTTTCTTTATACATATTATTTAATAAATCTATTCTATTTTTGCTTAATTGAAGTCCAAGACCAACACTATTAGCCGTTGGTTCAAATCCATTTCCATTATCTGTGACTATCAATATAAGGTCATTCTCTTTCTTTACAAAATTGATAATAATTTCCCCATGTTCAGCTCTTTGCGTTATACCATGTTTTACCGCATTCTCTACAAAAGTCTGTAGCAGCATATTTGGTATTTCTATGTTATCTAGCTCCAAAATATCGGATTGATTTATTTCATACTTAAAGCCAAACCTCAATTGTTCCATTTGTAGGTAATCATCTAGTAGATCCTTTTCTTGTGATAAACTAATCAGTTCCTTTTCGTCTAGTACCATACGGGTTAATCGTGCAAATTTTGCGAGATACTTATTAGCATTGTCAATTTCGTTTTTATTCATCAAATTCTGTATACTAGCAAGGGCATTAAATAGAAAATGTGGGTTTAACTGGCTTCGAATAGCATTGAGTTTAAGTTTTGTTATATTTTCTTGTTGTTCTTTTAAGGCGAGTCTTTTTTTGTTTCTATTTTTTACAAGATAGAAGACTAAAAGAAAAAGTAAGGCTAAAGAGCAAGTTATGACTGTTAAGTAGGTTATAATATCCTTTTTCGTATAACTTTCATTGTCAAGGGTTATAGATAATAGATATCGGCTTGCGTAGTTTTCTACTTCATTAGTCGAAATACCACATTGCCAACAATGGTCCCAATTCATTGATGGCTCAATGATAATTTCATAATCCCCCGATTTTTTAAAAACATTTTTATCAATTTTCATGCTAGGCAATAGGTCAGTACCATCTTCACTAATTATGGTAAAGTCCCAAGCTGTACCTTCGAAAATTATTTCATCGTTTTGTTTATTTTTTATAATTGTTTTATAAAGGTAGTCGATATTAGTTTTGTTTTTAATAAGAGTCAGGCCAATATCTTCCTGATTAAAAGTTATATCTATACTCTTTTCTGGATCAAATAACGGTTTAGATTCGAATCCTTTATCCGTTCTGAAATGCTTAATAAAAGCAGTGATACTCGCTTCAGGAAAAGATCTTCCATAGAAAACAGACTTTTGAATATTCAACGGATTTTCGACATTGTAGATTAGTACTGTAAGGGTTACATCTTTTATAGGAAAAATACCCAGCGATGTATAGTCCATCACTTCGGCTTCATTATTTATATCGGGTCTTATAACCTCCTTAAGTGTGGATGTTGGGATTAAATTGTTGACCACAATAGGTTTATTATCGGACAAAATCGTGTATCTAAAATTGCGTATATTCTCCGTCTTTCTAAAATAAATTTGAATACTTACGCTTTCAGCTTGCGGTAAATAACTAAAGTCGGTTCTTGGTTGATTGGGGAAGGAATAATTATAATATACATTTTTAGCAGCACTATCCACATTCATTAATAATCTTCCTCCGGCAGAGTAGGTTTTAGAGTAGTCTATGCCTTTTTGTGCAAATCCAAATGTAAATAGGTGTAATATTATTCCGATTGTTTGAAGGATGAATAGTATCTTATTTCCCACATTAGTAATATGATGATTGCTTCAACAATCATTGTGTTAAATGCCAATATGCTATCAATATTTATGAGAGAAATATTCGAATAAAATAGAAAATATTTCTTTCCATTTTGGAGTTTTTGAACGCATCAAAAGGGCTGAATTTTTTGTTCGAGAACTATTTGAGGATTGTTTGAGTGGCCTTGCAGAAAGCTTCGAGACAGCTTCGACAGTTGTTCGAGGCGGCTTCGACTGGGGTTTGAGGATTGTCGAAGCCCAGTCGAAGGATTGTCGAAGCCCAGTCGAAGGATTGTCGAAGCCCAGTCGAAGGATTGTCGAAGCTTAGTCGAAGGATTGTCGAAGGATTGTCGAAGCTTAGTCGAAGGACTCTCGGAGCTGTCTCGAAGGAATCTCGAACAGATGTCGAAGGACTTTCGATGGATTGTCGAAGACGGAAGATTTAGTCTTTGAGGGTTAGAATGTTGATTAATAATATGATGAAATTGTTAATAGTTGATGGAGGATGTAGGTAATGTTTTGATTAACGGTCCTTTTGAAGCCTTTGAGGAGGTATAAGTGTTATTAATGTATGTTTGAGTGTCTAGTGTAGGGTAAGGTCTCTGCGGGGCTTAAATGACTTTTGAGTTTTTAGTGTTTCTGGACGTATTGATTTATCATAAACTCAAAAGATGATGGGATAAATTGAAATTTAAAAACAATTGTAAGTAACACGAAGTTATTACTCACCTAAGGTGGGGAGTGTGGTGCTTATAAAGCTAAAGCAAAACAAATTCTGTAATATGTTCATGCCTGTTTTTTTATTTTTACAATAATAATGAATGTTGGTTTTATACTTAATAAGGTTGTTTAAACATTGTTAGGTGTTCTAAATGTTGTATTATCATCTTCTAATTAGAGTAATCATAATACTATTAATTTCAAAGCAGTACCTATATAGAAATTTTGTCTGGTATAATGTGTTTTTTTGTCAAGTATTTGCTATATCCTCTTCAAGAAATTTTTATCATGAGTAAAAAGAAAGCAGTAGTTCTTACGGGGCCAGGTATTTCTGCAGAAAGTGGTTTGCAAAATTTTCGCGGGCTTATTGGTTTATGGGGCAGTTCCCAAGCTAGTCGCCGAGTTACTGATACTTTAAACTATAAAATCAGCTAGCATATTTTAAGGTTTTAATTATTGATTCTCTGGTAATAGAATAGTGTGAATGATCACTTTTGCAAAAGAGGTCAAGAAATAGCCATTTTTCTAACACGCTTTATTCTATAGTTTGATAGGGTATCCTGTTCAGACCTTGTGTTACATAATTGTAATTATACGATTTGCATGTGGCTATTAAAAATGTTGGCATTCAGCCATTTTAATATATTTTGATTATATGATGGTGTCGGTAAAGAAATTTTACTAGGATAATTTCTGTATACGTCTGATAAATAGAGTTCTATATATGGTTATTCAAGTTTAGAATTTTACGGTTAAAGTTTTTTATTGTTTATAGACACTTCTAAATAACACGATACTTAGTGTTGTTAATACACTTATTGTCTTTAAATAAGTGTGAAAAAAAAGTTAAATTATTTTTTGGATTGAATATTATTATGTCATACATTTGACTTGTTAACTTACTATGTATTACATAATAAGTTAATGTAAACTGAATTATTTTAAATAAACCTTAATTCTATGCGAAAGATTTTATTATTTCTTTCATTGTGCATTTTCCAAATGACGGCCTATGCGCAATCTGTTTTAAAGGGTTTGGTACAATCCGAACAAGGATCACCATTGGCGGGGGTGAGTGTTTCTAACGAGAGTCGGAAATCAAGTACTAAATCTAATGCTCAAGGAGAGTTTTCAATAGCAGCTCAAATTGGAGATGTGCTAAAAGTATCTTCTGTAGGGTATGCTGATTACTCTACATCAGTAGCTAATTTCAATCCAATAAAAATAACTTTACTGACTAAAGATGAAGAGCTTGAAGAAGTTGTAGTGGTTGGATATGGAACAGCAAAAAAATCAAATATTACAGGTTCGGTATCGAGACTTGATAAAAAGGTTTTAGAAACTGGTGTTCGCTCTAATCCAGCATCTGCGTTAGCGGGTACTATACCTGGATTGCGTGTTCAACAGACTTCGGGTAGACCAGGCGCTGTACCAAATATTGTATTACGTGGTGGTACTACGTATGGTGGAGGTGGATCTCCTTTAGTTATTGTCGATGGTTTAATCAGAGCTGGTTTTCAGGATATTAACCAAGATGATATTGAGTCTATTGATGTGCTGAAAGACGCTTCGGCAACAGCGATTTATGGTGCTCGTGCTTCTAATGGTGTAGTATTAATTACGACCAAACGTGGTAAAGCGGGGGTTTCTAACATTACGCTAAGATCAAAAACTGGTATCAACAAATTGAATATCCCATTTGATTTTTTAGGTGCTGAAGATTATATCTATTGGTCTAGAAAAGCAGTACAAACATCTAGTATTTACAATCCAAGTCAAGCGAACCAGCTTTCTGCTGTCGGCCCGTTTGGTACTGGTAACTTGTATAAAGATGGCAATGGTAACATTTTGGATGGTAACAAAACGGGTAGTGCAGTGTGGAGTACCATGTTTTTAGATGATTCAAATCGGGAATTATTGAGTCAAGGATGGAAAACGATGATTGATCCTATTACAGGTAAAGAATTAATATTTACCGAATTTGATTATTCAGATTACGCCTTACGCAAAACACCAGTTACCCAAGACTATAATGTCGCATTTACTGGTGGTAATGATAAAGGTAATTATTACTCTAGTATTGGTAAATATTATGAACAAGGATCACCAATAGAGAGTTTTTATGATCGATTGACTTTTGTGTTTAATGGTGATTACAAAATTAAACCATGGTTGACTTCCAGCTCAGCTTTGAATTTTGCGAATACAAAATGGAAAGATCCAGTAAATGGTGAGGCAAGTTATATGTCTCGTGCATTAGGCGCTCCTCCAACGATGCGAGGTTTTAATGCGCAAGGCGAACTCTTATTAGGCAGAGATTGGGCGGATGGTAATCCAGCTGTTAATGCTGATAAATTTATTCGTAATAACCTGAATCAAAAATTCACCTTATCGCAAGCGTTATTATTAAAGTTTTCAGATCAACTAAACTTACGTGCTAGTGGAAACTGGTATATTAATCAAGAGCTTCGTGAGTCGTTTAATAAGGATTATTTATCTAGTCCAGGCACAATCGTGAAAACTAGAAGTAGTTCTGCATCTTATGATAAGACATTTAATCAAACGTACAATGCAGTATTGAATTACAATAATTCATTTTTAGAAAAACATAACATTTCGGCAATGTTGGGTTGGGAGTTTTTTGATTCCTATGGACAAGGTTTGTCTGCTTCAGGTTCAGGTGCTCCAACAGACGACTTTTTAAATTTGGGTTTGACTAAAAAAGACGAAGGATTACGTAGCATTGGTTCATATCATAATAGACAACGTATCAACTCTTTCTTTGGTCGTTTGATGTATGATTATGAATCTAAATATCTTGTTACTTTGACTGCAAGACGTGATGGCTACTCTTCATTAGTAAATCACCGTTGGGGAACATTCCCTGGCATTTCTGTGGGTTGGAATATTCATAATGAAGATTTTGCTCAAGAATTTATGGGTGCTGATAAAGTGTTAAATACCTTTAAGTTAAGATTAGGTTATGGTGCTAATGGTAACGTAGGTAATATTGGTAATTACACACTTCAAGGCGCATATGGTACCTCAATGTACGATGGAAATGTTGGTTTTTCCATGACAAGTCTTAATATACCTAATCTTCGTTGGGAAAGTCTAGTTACTCAAGAAATTGGATTTGACGCGCGATTAATTAACAAAATTGATTTAGGGTTGACTTATTACAGAAGAACGACTTCGGATAAGATAGCGACGTTGCAATTACCAGCTTCAGCAGGTTTTACAACCGTAACGACCAATAATGGTGATATGGAAAACCAAGGTGTGGAATTGGATTTAAATTATAATGTAATCCGTAAAGATAACTGGGGTATTACTTTTAATTGGAATACCGCATATAACGCAAATAAGATCTTGAAACTACCTTACAATGGTGTAGAAAAAAACCGTCAAGGAGGTCTTCAAGTATATGATCCAAATACGAAAGAGTTAGTTTGGGTTGGCGGTTTTCAAGAAGGTCAAGATCCGAACGTTGCCTATGCCTATGAAGCCATGGGAATAATTCGTACACAGGAAGATTTAGATAACTATGCATTGAAGCTTAAAGATTTAATTGGTAATAGAACATTAGTTCACCCAGATGTATATAATACTATGTCTGCTGCGGACAAGAGTAAACACTATCCAATTGCTTTAGGTGATGTAATGTGGCGTGATGTGAATGGTGATGGTATCATTAATTCTTATGACCGCGTATATCAAGGTAGAACAGTACCTCGCTGGACAGGTGGCTTTGGATTTAACGGACATTGGAAACAATTCAGTTTAAGTGCAAGATTTGACTATGCTTTAGGTTATGTAGCATATGA
>CANRHE010000100.1 GCA_947630335.1 uncultured Sphingobacterium sp. | reverse complement strand
GAGTTGTCATTAACTCAAAAACAAGTGACAACTACTTTAGGCTTATTGGATGAAGGAGCTACTATTCCTTTTATCTCACGATATCGAAAAGAATTAACGGGTAGTCTAGATGAAGTTCAGATTACAGCGATACGTGATCGAGCCCAGCAGTTGCGCGAATTAGATAAGCGTAAAGAGGTAATTTTAAAGTCGATTAATGACCAGGGAAAATTAACACTAGAGCTTGAGGAGGCTGTCAAGGGAGCAGCTACCATGGCTATTTTAGAAGATATTTATCTACCTTACAAACCCAAAAGAAAAACAAGAGCTTCAGTTGCTCGAGAAAAAGGGCTTCAGCCTTTGGCCGATTTAATCTTACAACAAATTGTTAACGATATCGATCATAAAGCAGAAGATTTTGTGAATTTAGAGTTGGGCGTAAAATCTAAAGAAGATGCCTTAGCTGGTGCTCGAGATATTATAGCTGAGACTATCGCAGAGGATGCCGAGACACGTGCTACAGTTCGTAAAATATTTGTCGATAAGGGTAAATTTGTGTCGCGCGTAATACCAGGGAAAGAAGAAGCTGCACAGAAATATAAAGATTATTTTGAGTGGTCTGAGTCTTTAAATTCAGCACCTTCTCATCGGGTATTGGCTATGAGGCGAGGAGAGAAGGAGGAGTTGTTATATCTTGATATAGAAGTAGAAGAGGAGAATATAATTCCAAAAATTGAAAAACGATTCGTTAATACTAACAATGAATCTGCCAAGCAAGTCCAATTAGCTATTTTTGATGGGTATAAGCGTTTGTTGAAGCCTTCAATGGAAACAGAAATCCGTGTGATGACACGTCAACGCGCAGATGAAGAAGCTATAAAAGTTTTTGCAGATAATGTACGTCAATTGCTCTTAGCTGCTCCATTGGGACAAAAACGTCTATTAGCGCTGGATCCAGGGTTTCGTACTGGATGTAAAACTGTAGTATTAGATGCGCAGGGTAATTTATTGGAAAATACAGCAATATTTCCGCATAATGGCGCTGGAGGATTGGCTGAGGCTGAGCGCACTGTCAAGTATCTAGTGTCCAAATATGATATAGAAGCCATAGCCATAGGTAACGGAACAGCAGGGCGTGAGACGGAAGAGTTTGTACGCAAACTTGGGCTTAAAGATGTTATAATTGTAATGGTTAATGAAAGTGGTGCCTCTATATATTCAGCTTCTGAGATCGCCCGCGAAGAATTTCCAGATCAGGATGTAACCGTTCGTGGCGCTGTTTCAATTGGCCGACGATTAATGGACCCTTTAGCAGAGCTAGTCAAAATTGATCCGAAGTCAATTGGTGTGGGGCAATATCAACATGATGTGGATCAGAACAAATTACAAGCATCATTAGATGATACGGTGATGTCTTGTGTGAATGCAGTAGGCGTAGAATTAAATACTGCTTCCAAACAAATACTATCTTATATCTCTGGTTTGGGACCCTCATTAGCTCAGCAAATAGTAAATTATCGTAGAGAAAATGGTCCTTTTAGTTCACGTCGCGAACTCAAAAAGGTACCTCGTCTAGGTGATAAAGCTTTTGAGCAAGCTGCTGGTTTCTTACGTATCCGTAATGGCAAGCACCCTCTAGATGCATCTGCTGTGCATCCAGAACGTTATCCATTAGTAGAACGTATGGCCAAAGACTTAGGAGTAGAGGTTACTCAATTGATGGATGATAGTAATTTGCGTAAACAGATTGATTTAAAAAAATATATTTCTGATGAAGTAGGTTTGCCTACTTTGAATGATATTATGCTCGAATTAGCCAAGCCAGGACTAGATCCTCGAGAACAATTCGAAACCTTCTCATTTACAGATGGCGTTAATGCTATTTCAGATTTGAAGGTGGGTATGAAATTACCAGGGATAGTTACCAATATTACTAATTTTGGCGCCTTTGTTGATATTGGAGTACATCAAGATGGTTTAGTCCACCTGAGTCAGTTGGCAAATCATTTTGTATCTGATCCTCATGAAGTTGTAAAGGTTCAGCAAAAAGTATTAGTTACTGTTACTGAAGTAGACGAAAAACGTAATCGTATAGCTTTAACAATGAAAACTGAAGAAAATAAAACTCCGAGAAAGCGTTCAGATAGACGTGAAGATCGTCATGCAGCTGCCCCAGAGACAGATATGGCTACTAAGTTAGCTGCTTTAGCAGGAAGATTTAAATAAAGTTACCTTATCTAATATAACGAAGAAAGACTCGGATGATTCCGAGTCTTTCTTCGTTTTTACTTATTGGGTGTAGTAGATTTTTTAATGCCGCCCCATTTCCAAAGTTTTTTCCAAAATTCATTGATCGTATTAAATTCTTGTCTATAAACTAATCCCAACGCACTAATATATTCCGAGTCACTAGATCGTAAAAGAAAGTTTCGAGTATAGGGTCTATTATATGCTCGAAGCATTAGGTTACCATCTTTCCGTAGTTTGTAGGTTAATTCAGCGTCAGTAGTTATGCCTTCTCTAAAAAAACTAAGATCAGTGGCCTGTATGCTTGTTCGGTCAGTAATGCCGCCTGTCAATACTAGACGGTCATCCCAAAGACGAACTGATGCCGAAGCATCGTTTAACGAACGAATATTTAAATCAAAAAAGTTTATATTTAAGGATTGAGAAATAATATTGTTTAACTGATTGAATGCAATTTCGGCCCCAGCAGATAGTAAAGTATTGTTTACTTGTTTTCCAATTTGCTCAGTGGTGCTCGGTGTGAAACTGCGTCTAACAATCAAGCTTAAGGCTTGTTGATTCACATTATTAATATCACTTAGATAACTTTGGAGCTGATCTTTTACATACGGATTTTGGGGAAAGTTCAGATCGAAGGTAATGTCGGGCTGATCTAATGTGCCCTTAATAAACATATCCGCTTGTGCTAAGACACGTTCGTCTTGCATGGCATCTCTACCTGCAGCGTCATATAATGGACGTAAAGAAGTCCTTTGCTGATACAAAGCATTGAGGTTAACGGTCGCTTCACTAGGATTACCCGACCAACGAATCGTTCCCCCTTCTTTTATATCAAAATATTTGTTGAAAAAATCCTGAGCAGTGAAATGAAATTTCCCATTATTCACGATGTAATCTCCGAACATTTCGAAATCGCCTAAGCTGGATATTTTCATCGTAATAGTACCGTTACCATTGCCCTTTAAAGACCCCAAATTTGTTTGAAGATTCAATTCTGCATTTCGAGTGAGGTTTATATCCATATTCATTGTTAAACCCTGGAATATAGATTTTTTTTCTTTCTTCTGACTTGAAATTGCATTGCTGTCAACAAAGTAGATGAAATCGCTATCAGAAACGGTCATAGCGCTATTAAATGGGATATTAATAGTAGTTCCATTCTCTGAGGTTGCATCTATGTCAATATTTAAGGAGCTTGTATGGCCCTTAAATTCAAATTTTCCGGTTGCATAAGCTGTCCCGTAATATAAATTGTTGTCTTTGAGGGTCGTATTCAGAACCATTACATTTTCGGCATGAATATCCATGTCGATATAAGGATCATTTATCTGTGTAAGATTGACAATACCGTCTGCTTTAGCAATTTTGCCTTTACTATCGGTGAGCGTAAAGTTTTGAAAAATAATAGAATTGTTTTCAATTAAAGCAATCTGATTCTGTATTCGAAAAGGAACTTTTAAATAGTTGACATTAAACTCGGCATTATGTAATCTTCCCAAACCTGATATTTTTGGCTTACTCAAAGAACCACCTATTGTTAGGTCGGCACTACTACGGCCATATAAATCAGCTACTAAACCACGAACAAACGGTTGAAAAAGCATAAGATCAAGGTTGGTCAACTCTCCTTTAAGATCTAACGGGGCGGCTGGCGTCGTGAAGTCATAGAGCCCCGTTAATTTTAAACCTCTACTTTGCTCATCTAATAAATTAATGCTCAAATTAGCAACTCCAATAGATGGATCAAAGTCAGCGTTGAATTTAAGCTTTCCTATGGGAACATTATTATAGATAATTGGAGAAGTCTCGATATTGGCAGATGCAAATGGATTTCTGAAAATTGAATTTAAGTAAACATTACCATTTAATTTCCCTTGTAAACTAATACCTAATGGCTTAGTAAACCCATTTAAAGATGATAGGCTAAAGTTTTCAAATAATATGTTGACTTGATCATTTTCATTCGAAGCTATACCATTTAACTTTACTTGTTGCTGTCCTTGATTTAAAAGTAAATTGTTAATATGTATTTTGCCTTTAGATACTCGAAGTAAAGCATCATTATTTAATTGCCAATTATCACCATTAATGATAATTGTTGATTTTTGGAATTTGATATAGGCAGGAGCATTGTGTGCAAAATGTATATTACCATTTAAATCAATGTAATTTGGAGCATCTGCTTGTGACATCTCAACATTAAATAATAAGCTGTCCTTAGCCAGGATGTTACTAATCTTAATATTATTTATATAAGTACTATCGGATAAGCTAAATCTGTCCGCTAATAACTCGATGAAAAAAGCTTTATCATCCGCTTTTTCATGAATAGAAAGATTATTTAATTTAAACCCTTTATAGGTAACCGTAGGGCTAAAAGCTTCAAACGTAGCCGTGTAATTATCCGATGAAAACTCAGCGTTTAAATAGGCGCCATCATCTAAAGTTAAATTTGGGTCTATTAGAGAAGCAATAGGTTTAAACGATTTAACATTTAAATTGATATCAAAATTTTGTGATTTATACGGTGTTATAGGTATTGCAATGGCAGGTGCATATCGCATAGCCAATGATTTGAAATAAGGAATAATAGTGTTTAAGTCAATGTTCCCCTTTATAGTAGCATCCAATACATCGGACTTTAATACTAAGGTTCTTTTTAACTCATCTCCTTCCGCACTAAAATCAATATTGGCAATATCAAAATTACCTTTATTAGTAAACATCGTTACCGAATCAGCATGTAAATGACCTATAGCAGAATTCAATGAATTGCCGACTATGTTAGTTGTAATATTTGCTGAATTTATTACTATACTATCACGATTAGTTAATTTTAATGGATAGAGAGCGGCATGATTAACTTTAGCATGTAGTATATAGTTGCCATGGCTTTGTTGCCAATCAATTGTAGAGTTGAAGTCTACATTTAAATTAGTGTCTTCAATAGAGCCATCTACATGAAGTTTTTTATTAGCTACCTCGCCCATTAGAGCTAATTTGTCATATTGATAGTTGTTAAAGTTAGTATTATCAAAATAACCTTCAAAGGTTAAAGCTAATTCATCAGCCTTTATATTAGTCCCGTTATAAGTAATCTTAAAACCTGTATTTTTAATAATATTATTGTCTAAGAACTTTCCTATATAAAATAATGAGGAGGATACTTGACCACTATATTTAATTCTATTATTGAATTCGATATGTGTGTCCGTTTGGATGTTACCTAATGCTGTATTGAAAATTCCTAGAACATCAAAATTATTATACAATCCTTCAAAACTCCCTGTGAAAGTGATGTTACCCAAAGTTTTTAATGGTAGTGGTAATGCGATATTCTGTTGGTTGGATAGTAAAGGAATTAGATATTCTATATCAGTTGCAGAGGTTTTTAAAGATGTTAGATCAAAATCAAAGATTGTTTTATTAATATTAGGCAATCCTTTAATCGTGAAATCCCCCTCTAAGGCAGTTTCTTTACCCGTTTCCATATATACATTTTTGGCGTAGATATTATCTACTCTACCTTTCAATTGGGCTTTTTGGATATAGGCATCAAAAAATATAGCTTTCAAATCAGGAGCAAAATATTCTATATCCCGTGAGGAAATAGTTGTTGCTTTAAGATTGCTAGTCACCTCGACTTTCTGAATGAAATCCTGAAAATCCTGAATACTATCATATTCAAATTTGATGTAATCTGTAAGGGTGGAACGGTTAGTTTCAATGAACAGCTCTTTAAACTCCATGCTATGATTAGAATATGAAGCTTTGGTATCTATTTTTTTTATAACAAACCCCGATTTTTCCTCTAAAGTAAAGTCCGAAATATCAGCTTGTAGAATAGAGTCTAACACTATATTGTTGAAAACAGCTGAAAAATGTTTAATATCTAAGTCCGAAAAATCAACACCTTTATTATGATGTTTATAATTGTGATTAATTAACTTAAATGTATTGTCACTAAGCGTTACTTTATTAAGCTTTAGCTCGATTTTTTTCTTTTTTTCTTTACCGTCACTTTTAGCTGAACTGAAATAGTTGATTATTTCACTAAAATTTGTGCTGTCTTTAAATATTTCAATATCAACGTAGCCTTTATGAATAGTGATATCATTAATTTGGAGTTTATTCTGTATTAATTGAGTTAATGCAAAATTAGACTCTAAAGATTCTACGGCTATAATTACTTTGTCATTCTGGTCCTTCCATTTGAAGTTAATAATTTCTAAGGAACTAAAAGGTTTGAAATAAATCTTATCTAAAGTTATAGTTGCATTTAATTCAGTTGATAAATATCGAGCTACTCGTTTGGAAGCAAATGTTTGTACGGCCGAAAACTGTAATGCAATAATAACTACAAGAATTAACAGTAAAAAGCTGCTAATGGTAATAAGCGATATTTTTAGTATTTTTTTGATACTTTTGTATGTTTTTTAATTACAAATTATTCGTAAATGGCAGTTATACTTGGAATAGAATCATCATGCGACGAGACTTCTGCATCTATATGTATAGACGGTGAAATTAAGTCAAATATTATAGCAACGCAAGCTATCCATGCCAAATATGGAGGTGTTGTTCCCGAATTGGCATCAAGAGCTCATCAGCAGAATATCATACCTACTATTGACCAAGCAATTGTCCAAGCCAAAATTACAAAAAATGATGTAGATGCGGTAGCTTTTACGCGCGGCCCTGGACTTTTAGGGTCACTTTTGGTCGGTACTTCATTTGCAAAGTCCTTTGCTTTAGCTAGAAATATACCTTTAATCGAGGTGAATCATATGCAGGCTCATATTTTAGCTCATTTTATTGATGATCCTAAGCCTACTTTTCCCTTTTTATGTTTGACTGTTTCGGGCGGACATACACAAATCGTACTCGTAAAAGATTATTTCAATATGGAATTAATTGGTCAAACATTAGATGATGCAGCAGGGGAGGCTTTTGATAAGACTGCCAAGATATTGAATCTTCCTTATCCAGGAGGGCCTTTAATAGATAAATATGCTCAATTAGGTAATCCTAATGCTTTTAAGTTGCCCGAACCACAAATTTCGGACTTGAATTTCTCTTTTTCGGGATTAAAAACAGCAATTTTATATATGGTACAAGATGAGCTTAAAAAGGATGCTAGCTTCTTGGAGATCCATATGAATGATATTTGTGCTTCTGTTCAACAAAGGATAGTCACGATATTATTAAATAAGGTTAAAAAGGCGGCTAAGCTTACCGGGGTGAAACAAATTGCTATTGCGGGTGGAGTATCCGCTAACTCAGGCTTGCGAAATTCTTTAATTGAGTTGGGACAAAAGTATAATTGGGATGTATTTATCCCCAAATTTGAATATTGTACGGATAATGCAGCTATGATTGCTATTGCGGGTTATCATAAATATCTGAATAAGGACTTCGTAGGTCAAGATATTGCGCCTTTAGCACGTATGTCTGTTTAGTTTATTTCTTCTTTTTTGAATGTAAATAGGCTCAAGGATAGAACATGATATCATGTTCTATCCTTGAGCCTATTTTGTTATTACTTTATCCTGATTCTATACGTAGATTATACGGACTTGACTCGTCTCTATCCGAATGAAGTCCGTATGATCTCCGAATGAAGTCCGTATAAAGTCCGGATGAAATATGATCATAGGACGTCGAAGTATAGTACCTCTGTCTTGATTATATACTGTGTTATAATTAAGAGTCTAGGAAATGTTATTTAATTAAATTTTTAAATAAACAAAAAAGGGTGACCAATTATTGGTCACCCTTTTTTGTTTATTTAGACTTAAAGCCTTATTTGTTCTCTAAAACTTTAGTTACTAATTCAGCAGCTTCTTTAAGTAAAATAGCTGAGAATACTTCTAAACCAGATTCATCAATTAATTTTTTAGCTTCAGCTGCATTTGTTCCTTGAAGACGTACAATAATTGGAACTGGGATGTTACCAATTTCATTGTAAGCATCAATAACACCTTGTGCAACTCTGTCACAACGTACAATACCACCAAAAATGTTGATTAAGATTGCTTTAACGTTAGGGTCTTTTAAAATAATATTGAAACCAGCTTTTACTGTCTCAGCATTAGCAGTACCACCTACGTCTAAGAAATTTGCAGGCTCACCTCCAGCTAACTTGATGATATCCATAGTAGCCATTGCCAGACCAGCACCGTTAACCATACAACCTACGTTACCATCTAATTTAACGTAGTTTAAGTTTGATTCTCCAGCTTCTACTTCTGTTGGGTCTTCCTCTGTGATATCACGCATAGCAGCGATGTCAGCATGACGATACAAGGCATTCTCATCTAAGTTTACCTTAGCATCAACTGCTAAAATTTTATCATCAGAAGTTTTTAACACAGGATTGATTTCGAACATCGAAGCATCAATTGAATCGTATGCTTTGTATAAAGCAGCTACGAATTTAACCATATCTTTGTGTGCTGCTCCTGATAGACCTAAGTTGAAAGCAATTTTACGAGCTTGGAACCCTTGTAAACCTACTTTAGGATCTATTTCTTCTTTGAAAATTAAATGAGGAGTTTTTTCAGCTACTTCTTCAATATCCATACCGCCTTCTGTAGAGTACATAATGATGTTACGTCCAGTAGCGCGGTCTAATAATACCGACATGTAAAACTCTTTCGTTTCACTTTCTCCAGGATAATAAACGTCTTGTGCTACTAACACTTTGTTTACTTTTTTACCCTCAGGGCCAGTTTGTGGAGTAACTAATTGCATGCCGATGATGTCCGTAGCAC
Source organism: uncultured Sphingobacterium sp. (assembly GCA_947630335.1). Classification (GTDB taxonomy): domain Bacteria; phylum Bacteroidota; class Bacteroidia; order Sphingobacteriales; family Sphingobacteriaceae; genus Sphingobacterium. The sequence continues at coordinate 280 of CANRHE010000100.1, read as the reverse complement.
GTTGTAATACTTCATCATGGTTTTTTGCTAATTTCACACCACCACCTTTGCCGCGTCCACCTGCATGAATTTGAGCTTTTACCACAACCCAATCCGAATTGTAGTCTTCTTTCATTTTTTTAGCGGCTGCTACAGCTTGCTCTGGAGTTTCAGCAACGATTCCCTCTTGGACTCTTACACCAAAACTTTTAAGTATTTCTTTTCCTTGATATTCGTGAATGTTCATTGATAAAAAATTTGATGTAAAAATAAGATTTTTATGTGAGATGCCAAATCATTA
>CANRHE010000099.1 GCA_947630335.1 uncultured Sphingobacterium sp. | reverse complement strand
TATGTAAAACCAGCTACAGCAGAGACGTTATTAAAGTGCTTTTGATCAGTTAATAAATATTGATTTAGACTGCCATCTATATTTTGATTTGTGTAGTCAAAGCGATAACCGGCTACATCAAAATATTTATAATCATAGCGCACCCCTAATTCCAATTGTTTTCTACCGAAAGGTACCTTATGACTAACAAATGCTCCGAAGGTATGATTATCAAAGTTTGGAATTATAGGTGTAGTACCTGTCCCAGGTGTATTATTATTTACCTGCAAGGTCCCCGAAAGGCCAGCTAATGTATTTAAGTAACTGTATACCAATTCCAGTTGCTGAGTTGTTAACACCATATCCGCCATAGGTACATCATCCTCTAGAACACGGCGTCTGTCATATTCTCGACGATGATTACGCTGCAAACTATACTGTCCTTGAATATTGGAATTTTCGTTTAGAGTGTATTGATAATTAATCTTAGCAACTTGATGTTCAACCCTTTGCTTTGGCGCATATATGCTATATCCAAATTCGTATGTTTCGAAAGGTCGACCATGAGCGATCCTTGCTATAATATCCTCCTTAGATCCGATATGTGCACCTTCAAAGATACCTAGTGTTGTGCCAAAGTGACTCAGAGAAATCTGAATATCACTTTGTTTCCAAGTATAGTCTAATAATAAATTAGCATTTAATTCTTCAGTACCGGTATTCCCAAGATAATAGTTTGCAGTCTTTAAATTCCCGCTCTTTTTAGCTGTTAGCCCCGCACGATAACCAAAATTTGAATTTCCGCCCTCTAATTGAGTATTTAATATTCCTCCTTTTCCGTTACTATTTACGACCAAGGCTGTAGAGCTTTTTAACTTTCTACTTCTATCAATTGACGTAGGATTAATTTGGATAATACCTGCTAGAGCATCTGGACCATAACGTACCGCGTCAGCATTTTTTATAACGACGATCTCTTGCCCTGCAAAAGGGTCAATTTCAGGAGCATGTTCTGCACCCCATTGTTGGCTTTCATGACGCACGCCATTATTCACCAAAAGCAATCTGTTGCCATACAATCCATTGAGTACAGGTTTCGAAATGTTCGAACCCGTTTTAAGGATACTCACCCCATCAATAGAAGATAATACTTCTGCTAAAGTTTTACCTTGGCTAGCAACTATTTGTTCCTTACTAACTCTATTAGCGTTTTGAATACTTTTGTTATGCAAATTAGAGTGAATATCTACAGCATCTAGCATAACAGATTTCTTATCTAAGTATATAGTGATGGTGGAGTCATTAACAATTACAAGTCTCTTAGTGAGGTTTTTATATGATATATGTGAAATTGAAAATATACCTTCACCATGACACAAGTCCTTCAGATAGAACTCTCCAATATGATTCGTCAAGACAGGAGAGCGATCGTCAAACTTCACATAAGCATGACCAACAGCCTCATGAGTGTCTGAATCAACCACTTTTCCTTGAATAGAAATAGCACAGCCTTGCTGCTGAGCCTGAGCATATATAGATGCAAAGCTTAACAGCAATACTAAAATGATGTTTTTCATTTAAAGTATCAATTTATTAAATAGTATGTAATTAGCTAATTAACAATTGATAGAGGAGGGTCTTTATTAGCAAGATTGAATAATTGAATACTTTCCCAATAGATTGGTTTCATGACTGTCGGGAGACGTATTATATCTATACTTACACTACTGTAGTCTAGCGTAGCAAAATCAATAATTGCATTAGGAACATGTAGATGAAGACAGATTATACAATCGTCATGCGAACTATCTTTTTTATTATGATCCTTTTGGGTGTATGGATCTTGCTCACAAGTATGTACATCATTATCACTTGCATGATGATGTAAAGGTAGACCTGCAATGACAATGAAGTAACTGCAAATCCATAATACTATTCCTATATGTACCTTTTTGAACACGATGTTGCAAATATAAACATAATGCATCATTGTTGCAAATCAAAATACACATAGTTGCATTTGCTAAGAACGAGGGTGATATTGTGTAATGACTGATTGCAGATAATCTTTATCAATATGTGTATAGATCTCTGTTGTGGTGATGCTCTCATGACCGAGCATATCTTGTACTGCACGCAGATCTGCTCCACCTTCAATTAAATGCGAAGCAAAACTATGCCTAAAGGTATGTGGACTTACTACTTTATTTAAGCCTATTTTATGCACTAAGTCTTTAATAATAATAAATATCATGACCCTAGACAGAGGAGCACCTCTTCTGTTTAGAAATACAAAATCTTCTGCATTCGGCTTTATAGGCTGATGAGGACGTACATTTTCTAAGTATAATTTCAAATACTTAATAGCTTGATTTCCGATTGGAATTAATCGTTCTTTATTACCTTTACCTTCCACTTTTATAAATTCCACTTCTAGGAATAGATTAGAAATTTTAAGATTTATCAATTCAGACACTCGCAAGCCACAACCATACAATACTTCTAGGATAGCTTTATTACGCATACCTTCGGAAGTAGATAAGTCGATTGCATTGATAAGATTATCTATCTCTTGAAGATTGAGTGTATCAGGCAACTTTCGGTTCATTCGTGGCGCCTCTATTAGTTCTGATGGATTTTCATCTAAATTAAATTCAAGCTGCAAAAAATTAAAGAATGCTTTCATCCCAGATATTAATCGCGCTTGGGTAGCCACTGAAATAGCGAAACCATTCATCCACATTAAAAAATCCTGCAAGTGCTGTGTTGTCAACTTAGTAAGGTCTAAATCATGATCTTCGCAAAAGACTTGAATTTTGCTAATATCATTTAGATAAGCTTCAATAGAATTAGTTGACAAATTTCGCTCAAACTGTAAATATCTTTTATATTCCTTTATTAATTCAGGCCATTCCATGGTGCAAAGTTAAAAAATGAAAATTAAGTTATAGCTGAAGAGATTTTACAATTAATAAGTTGTAATTTGCATTCAGTTATAATTATTCTTTAATAGATGAAATTTTTAAAACCACTAACAGTAGCTTTTCTACTACCTGCTACCTTTTTAGCAGTAGATGCAAAGCCTTTATTTTCCTCAACAATTACGCAAGAAGCAAAAACTATTTTAGCTGCAGACACACTAAAATGGAATGCTCCATTACCCTTCGATAATGAAGTAAAGGTAGGTAAATTAAAAAACGGCTTTACATATTATATTAGAAAAAACGTAGAGCCTAAAGATCGGGTTACAATGTACCTGGGTGTAAAAGTAGGTTCGATTCTAGAAAATGAGAAAGAGTTAGGTTTAGCTCACTTCCTAGAACACATGAACTTCAATGGTTTGAAGCACTTTCCAAAAAATGATTTAATTAACTACCTTCAAAAAGCAGGTGTACGCTTCGGTTCTGATTTGAATGCTTATACAGGATTTGATCAGACTGTATATCAACTACCCATTCCTTCGGATGATCCAGAGTTATTGAAAAATGGCTTACAAGTAATGCGTGACTGGGCACAGGATGCAGTATTGGCGACTGAAGAAATTGAAAAAGAAAGAGGGATTATCATGGAAGAGATGCGTGGTAGTCGTGGTGCGAGACAGCGTATGCAAGATCAATATCTTCCTGTATTGTTAAATGGTTCTTTATATTCTCAACGTCTACCTATAGGTACGGAGGAGGTTATTATGAACTTCAACCCCGATGTATTACGTGAGTTTCATCAACGTTGGTACCGTCCAGATCTAGAATCATTGATTATTGTTGGTGATATTGACCCTATCCAAATGGAAAAGGAAGTCATTCGCTTATTCTCTGATCTAAAAACACCTAAAAAACCGGCTCCTCGTACAGAGCATAAAGTAGCCTTAACAGGTAAAAATCAATATTTAGTAGTTACAGATCCTGAAATGACAGGAACTGTAGGTCAAATCATCATTAAGCATCCGGAGAAAAAAGTAGAAACCGTTGGTGAATACAGAACGGATCTAATGAAACAGCTTTTCAATGAGATGATCGGTGCGCGACTTCGCGAAATCAGTCAAAAACCTGATTCTCCATTCTTACAAGCTGGTATTTCTATTAGTCCTTTGTTTGGAGGTTTAGAAAACCTTTCTTTATTCTATGTTGCTAAACCAGGGCAGTTAGAAAACTCAACTAAAGCTGTAGTACGTGAATTGAATCGTTTTGAAAAATACGGCTTCACCGAATCGGAATTCAAGCGTGCCGTAGCTTCATTCCAAAAATCAAACGAAACTACCTATGCTGAGCGTAGCAAACGTAAATCAGGTAGTTATGTTGAAACATATTTAGGTCACTTCTTAGAAGGTGAAGCAGCGTTAAGCAATGAAGATAGCTATCAAATAACTAAACAATTATTGCCAACGATCACCTTAAAAGAAGTTGAATCTGTAGGACGTAAGTTCTATGCAGAGACTAACAGAGACATCATTATTATGGCTCCTGAAAAGGATAAAGACACGATGCCTGTAGAGTCAGCAGTAAATACATGGTTAGCAGACGTCACTACAGAAGAGCTTGCGGCATATGTGGATCAGGTATCTGATTTACCTTTATTAGCAAACCAACCTACTACACCAGGCAAAATTGTTTCTACCAAGAACATAGAAGCTATAGGTACCAAGGAATTGGTTTTAAGTAATGGCGTCAAAGTAGTTTTGAAACCAACAGACTTCAAAAATGATCAGATATTAATTTCTGCATTCAGTCCAGGCGGAACTTCTTTATACAGCGATGTAGATTATTTTTCAGCTGCCAATGCTTCTAATTTAGTGAATTCATCAGGTTTAGGTCAATTGAATTCAATCGAATTGACAAAATATTTGAACGGTAAGAATGTAAATATTTCACCGTATATTACGGAGCGTTCGGAGGGTGTTTCTGGTTATACGGATAAAGACGGGTTAAAAACAGCATTTGAATTAATTTACGGTTACTTCACAGAACCAAGAATCGATGATGAAATCTTTCAAAGTACAATTGCGAAAACTTTATCATCTATGGAAAATAGAGATAATGATCCTGGATTTGTATTTGGTCAAGCGATTCGTCAAACATTGTATAATGGTAATATTAGACGTATGTCTAGTACGCCTGAGCAAGTAAAATCTATCGATCAAAAAAGAGCGATGGAAATTTACAAAGATCGCTTTTCAGATGCTTCAGACTTTACATTCACCATTGTAGGATCATTCAACGAGAAAGAAATTACTCCATTCATCGAACAATATCTAGCTACTTTGCCTGTAACTAATCGCAAAGAACAAGCGAAAGATTTGGGTATTGTAGAACCAAGTAAAGGAGTTGAGAAAATTGTTAGAAAAGGAAAAGAATCAAAAGCGCAAGCAGCTTTAATCTATTTTGGAGATTTCGACTACAATGAACAAGAAAATTTAAAATTAGAAGCCCTAGAGACGGTTCTTTCTTACAAACTTTTAGAACGCTTGAGAGAAGAGGAGTCTGGAGTATATGGTGTTGGAGCATCGAGTTCATCCTCTAAATATCCAAAACCTCGTTATAGTTTCCAAATTTCTTTCGGTACTAGCGTGGACAAATACCCGAGCTTAATTAACTCTGCAGTGGATGAGGTTAATAAAGTGAAGAAAAATGGACCAACGCAAGACGATCTTAACAAGTTTATTATTGAGCAAAAACGTCAATTGGAACTACAATTAAAAGAAAATAATTTCTGGATGTCTCAGATTAATAGTTCTTATCAATTAAATGAAGATCCTACGGATGTTTTACGAAGATTAGATGAGTTAAGTAAACTTACGACAGAATCTATTCGTGAAGTGGCCAATAAATATTTGGTATCAGATCGTTTATTTAAGTTTATCTTACTTCCTGAGGAGAGTAAGTAATCATATTATTTATATCAACAAAAAGGTTCCATACTATAGTATAGAACCTTTTTGTATTAAAGATTAATTACAAAATCTTCTACATTTATGCGTACTTTCTTTAAGTTAGCCAACCAATCGTTATCAGCATCACGATAACCTAAAGTTAATATAGCTACAGACTTAAGTCCTAATTTTTCTAGACCCAATAACTCATCTAATTGTTCCGGTACGAAACCCTCCATTGGCGTACTATCGACACGTTGTTCAGCAGCAGCAGCCATAGCCAACCCAAGGCCAATGTACGCTTGTCTTGCAGCATGTTCAAAATGTTGTTCATTCGATTTTTGCTGATACATTTCCCATAGGCGTTTTTTATAATCATCCGCATAACCTTCTGGTAATCCGCGCTCTACTGCTTGTTGCGCAAAGGGTTGATCAATACGTTCTAGTGTATACTTGTCATATGCCGCAAATATCAATAAATGAGAAGCATCTACAATTTGTGTCTGTTCAAAAGCAATAGGTTGAATTTTTGCTTTAAGGTCTTCGTTTGTGATTTGAATAATACGGAATGGATGTAAGCCCGATGAAGTCGGAGCAAGACGTGCTGCTTCAATAATGTAGTCCACTTTTTCTTGAGCTACTTTTTCACCATTCATTTTCTTAGTGGCATATCTCCACGATAAATCTTGTAATAAACTCATTTTTTATTTATTGTATTTTAAAGTAAATATGAAACCTTCTACAGCGTCTTCTACTGTTTCAGGGATTTGTTTTGAAATATCATTATTTGATAATAGCTCTATAGCAATGAAGCCATGCAACATCGACCAAAATGTTTTCAGCTTTTGGTGTTCATTCGCTATTGAATTATTTGCAATAGAGAGTGTATTTGTTATTGCCTCTAATATATGACTAGACGTAATTTTCATTTCATAGGAGCTATTTATTGTTTCACAAGCTGGTATACCTAAGCCAAACATGATACGATAGTGATGCACATGTGTAGCTGCAAATTGCCAATATGCTTTTGCGATAGCTCTTACTTGTGCTTCACCTTTTTGGGCATTGTTCAAAGACTCTTGAATAGCTTGATCCAACAGAAGATAACCCTCCTTAGAAAAGTGAGCAAGTATAGCCTCTTTGTTTTCAAAATGCTTATAGATAGTAGGAGAGCTATAAGCTATTGCATCCGCAATTTTACGAATCGAAAGCGCTTGCCAACCTTCGTTTTTAATAATTAACCAAGATTGGGCGATTATTAACTCTTTTAACTCTTGAATTTCCTTTTCTCGTCTCGTTTGCTCCATCCTTATAACTTATAAAGTTAACACTGTTAACAAAAATAACACTGTTCTTTTTTAGTCACAAACTATTATATTAAAAAAGACTTACTTATGACATTTGTTCATTGAAGTTAAATCTTTATATTTAAACAAAAAATTAGACAAATCACATGAAAAAGGTATCAGTAGTTCTCGGTAGTGGTGGAGCTAGAGGGATTACACAAATAGGAGTTTTACAATATCTCCAAGAAAATAATTACATTATTGATGAAGTAGTGGGTTGTTCTATTGGGTCATTAATAGGTGGGGCTTTTGCAGAAGGCAAATTAGATGAGCTTGCCTTCTGGATGGGGCGATTGACCAAGGCAGAGGTATTTAAGTTAATGGATTTTTCAAATCCAAAATTTGGATTATTAAAAGGCACCAAAGTCTTAACCACTTTACAGCAAGTGTTCGAAGATGTCAATATAGAAAACCTTCCGATTAGTTATACCGCTATAGCAACTGACTTAGTAAAAGAGGAACAAGTTCTTTTTAGATCAGGTTCTATATATAATGCTATCCGAGCTTCCATCGCTATTCCTGCCGTATTCAAGGGAGTCGAGCAAGATGATAGGTTTTTAGTGGATGGAGGCGTGTTGAATCCATTACCGATTAATCATGTTCAGAAAAAAGATAATATTGTGATAGCTGTTAATCTAGATGGTTTACCTGTTTTAGAAGAACAAATCAACTACAAAAGCTGTAACTCTGTCAATATTCTTTTAGAATCCTATCGCGTTATGAGAAGACAATTATCCATGCTGTCAGTAGATATTTACAAGCCAGATTATCTCATCGACGTACCGCATAACATTTCGGGTATTTGGGATTTTGATCGTTCGGACATGTTGATCAAGAGAGGATATGATCTCGCGAAAGAAGTTATGGAGAATCAAAAAGTAGAAGCAGATATTCTTTAAGATATCTGCTTCTACTTTTACAAACCAAGTTTCGCTTTACGAATACTTACTGCATTCTTATGAGCTTGCAGACCTTCTAATTCTGCTAATATTTCTACGGTCGTACCGATGTGTGTCAAACCTTCCTTATTAATCTGTTGGAATGTAATCTTCTTCACAAATGAGTCTACCGATACACCAGAGTAAGAACGAGCATAGCCCGAGGTAGGCAACGTATGATTAGTTCCTGAGGCATAATCTCCAGCACTCTCCGGTGTGAGGTGCCCCAAAAATACAGAACCCGCATTTAGTATTAACCGTGTAATCGGCTCTACATTTTCTGCTTCTATGATCAAGTGCTCTGGCGCGTACTGATTGGAGAACACCATACCTTGTTGTACATCCTTCACAATGACAGCGTAAGAGTTGGCAATAGCTTTGGCAGCGATTTCTTTGCGCGGCAATATTTGTAACTGACTTTCTATGGCAGCATTCACAGCATTAACAAATGCTTGATCAAGACAAACTAAAACCGCTTGGCTATCAATTCCATGTTCCGCCTGAGCCAACAAGTCTGCTGCTACAAATTCAGCATCTGCAGTCTCATCTGCAAGCACCAATACTTCTGATGGCCCCGCAGGCATATCGATACTGACATTCGTTAAGCTTTGTATAGTGCTCTTAGCTTTGGTCACATACTGATTACCTGGTCCAAATATTTTATCAACTTTAGGAATAGATTCAGTTCCAAAAGCCATAGCAGCAACCGCTTGAGCACCGCCGACCAAGTATATGCGGTCAATTTTTAATAGTACTAAGCAGTATGCGACAAAACCATTGATTTTACCGTCTTTTTGCGGAGGTGAGCATACTACAATTTCTTTGCTGCCCGCTATACGCGCTGGCACACCCAACATCAACAACGTAGAAGGCAATACCGCAGACCCCCCTGGGATATACAAACCCACTTTTTCGATGGGACGTACTTCGCGCCAACATTTGACACCAGGCATCGTCTCCGTTACACGCTCTCTTTTTAATTGTGTACTATGAAATTTGTGAATATTTTGAAAAGCGATTTCCAAAGCACGTTGTTGATCTCTATTGATAGTCGATGCAAGCTCCTGTATTTCATCTTTTTCAAGATAGAGCTTTCCTAAGTCAACACCATCAAAGCGTGCTGCATATTCTTTCAATGCTCCATCACCATTCTCTTTGACATTCTTAATGATACCATCTACAGTATCCTGAATAGTGTGATTAGCATCAGCATTACGCGTTATCAATCGTTGAATATCCTTATCGGACAATTCTTCATATCTATACGAATTCAGCATTACATTATAAT
>CANRHE010000098.1 GCA_947630335.1 uncultured Sphingobacterium sp. | reverse complement strand
CCACTGGCTACTACTGTATAATTTTATGTATTTTTAATCACTGAAAACTTGTATCTATTTTTCAGGACTAGTCAATTATCTTTAATAATTATCTTATTGCATATCAAACAAATGTTTTTCAGCATGGTAGGAAGATCTTACTAAAGGACCTGACTCCACATACTTAAATCCCATTTCTAAACCTATCTTTTGGTATTTCTCAAACTGAGCAGGAGTTATCCATTCAATTACAGGATGATGCGCCTTCGTTGGTTGTAAGTACTGACCTAATGTTAAAATATGAACACCAACATTATATAAGTCTTGCATCGCTTCTATCACATCTTCCTCCGTCTCTCCTAGTCCCAGCATGATACCGGATTTAGTTCTAAGGCCTGCTTCAGAAATACGTCTTAGACATTCTAATGAACGATCATACTTTGCTTGAATACGTACTTCACGAGTGAGTCTTCTAACAGTTTCTAAATTATGAGAAACCACTTCAGGTCGAACAGCGATAACACGTTCGAGGTTTTCCCATTGGCCTTTGAAATCGGGCAACAAGGTTTCTAATGTGGTATCGGGACTTTCCCTACGAATAGCTTGAATAGTCTCTGCCCATATTGTTGAACCCCCATCCTTCAAATCATCGCGATCAACAGAAGTAATTACACAGTGTTTAACCTGCATCAATTTGACAGAATTGGCAACACGATTAGGTTCATCTAAATCCACAGCCAAAGGACGTCCTGTAGCTACTGCACAAAATGAACATGAACGCGTACAGATGTTACCTAAGATCATAAATGTAGCTGTACCAGCACCCCAGCACTCTCCCATATTAGGACAATTACCACTTTCACATATTGTATGTAATTTATGCTCGTCTACTAAACTACGAACATGACGATATTCCTTCCCTACAGGAAGTTTTACACGCAACCAATCTGGTTTACGTTGCGTCTGCGATACAGGTATAACAGGTAGTTCTATCATAAATGCAAATGTAATGATTATTCTAAGAATACACTTGATAATATTTGTTAGCTTAACATCATATTTAAAATTAATAATGATAACAATAATAGAGTAACCACAGACTCATTAAAGCAAAAAAATACCCTTGACTTGCGTCAAAGGTATCTCATATTTAAGTTTATAGTATTATCTAAAATTGAAAACCTACTCCAAATGACCACACACGATTAGAAACGGTCTTGTCAGCATTAGCTACAATATTGGTTAATCCCAAATTATAACCCGCATTTAATAAGAAGCCATTACTAAATTTATATCCTACCATGAAATTTAAACCAGCATCAATTACGTTAAGATCTTTATCTGATCCAGATAATTTCAAACTATTGCTTTCATCCGCTTTAACCACTTCCTTATTGCTACCTTGATCAGCGATAATAGAGCCCTTTATTTTTTCCTTACCAGAAACATTGAAACCTATATAAGGACCTGCTCCCAAAAATACTTTTCCCGCATCACCAGTAGGGATATAATAAACTGCGTTAACAGGAATTTCGATAGACATAACGTTGACAGTATAATCAGCATCTGCTCTCAAAGTGGAAGAGTTAAAATTAACCTCCTCAGAAACTGAATACTTGGTTCCTTTTCCTTGCAATGATACTCCAGGTTGGATTGAAAAATTAGGAGAAACTGGTAAATCAGCAAAACCTGTTACATTGAAAGAAGTATTTACAGATTGGCCTGATGGAAAATTACTGTATTTACCCAAATTCACACCTGCTTTTAGACCATAACTTACCTGTGCTTGAGCTCCAGCTACTGTTGCTAATGCAACACCTATTGTTAGTAAAACTTTTTTCATATTATAAATATTTAATGTTTAAACTATGTATTAGTACTTTACTAAACAACTATTCAAATACTGTACCAAAACCTTCAACCATTCAAAAAGAACAACACAAAACATTGATTTACAACAAGAAATCAAACAGCAGTAAATATCTAAAATATTGTATTGTTAAGACGAAATAATCAGATGAAAAAAAATATATAAGTTTTTGACATAATATTTTGCTAATTCGAAATTTAGCATTACTTTTGCGTTCCCTCAGGGGATAAAAGGTCGGATGGCCGAGTGGCTAGGCTGAGGTCTGCAAAACCTCCTACAGCGGTTCGAATCCGCTTCCGACCTCATTTTTAATTCAAAAAATAAAGAAATATTATAATAAAATGGGAGTTACACGTTTAAAAAGAAAAGACAGAAGAAACAAAACTGTTTCACGTGTTGAAGTTCAGTTTTTGAAATTAGGACGTAACATTGAAACAGGTTCTCGTTCTCAAATGTCTAAAAAAAGCCAAATCGTTAAAAACAATGAAGTTTTAAATAGCTTAGTAGCTGATGCTAAGTAATTGAAATTTTATAAAATGATATAAAAAAGGTTCTATATTTATATAGAACCTTTTTTATTCGTACATCATTAAAAATATAAGGTCATATTATTTATGACCTTATATTTTTAATGATAAATCTAATGTAAAAGAATTTATCAATTATCCTTTAATAGCGGCTACACCAGGAAGTACTTTACCTTCCATATACTCTAATAACGCGCCGCCACCCGTACTTACATAACTTACATCTGCAGTCATACCAAACTTAGCAACTGCTGCTGCTGAATCTCCACCTCCAATTAGAGAGAAGGCTCCGTTCTTAGTAGCTTCTACAACTGCGTCAGCAACCACTTTAGTACCTTTCGCAAACGTATCAAATTCAAAAACTCCCATAGGACCATTCCATAATAATGTCTTTGACTTCAAAATAACATCTGCAAAATGTTTAGCAGAAGCTGCACCAATATCTAAACCTTCCAAATCGGCAGGAATTTGATCATTCGGACCATCATACACCTTTGCATCATTAGAAAACTTATCTGCAATTTGAGCATCTGTCGGCAAAATTAAATTTACACCCTTTTCAGCTGCTTTTTTTACTAATTCATTCGCTAAATCCAATTTATCCAATTCTACTAAAGATTTACCGATCTCACCACCCTTTGCTTTCACAAAAGTATATGCCATCCCTCCCCCAATAATCAAGTTATCTACCTTATCTAATAAAGCCTCTATAAGTTCAATCTTATCAGATACTTTTGCTCCACCCATAATAGCCGTAAATGGGCGTTCAGGATTATTTAGCACTTTCTCAGCATTGTTCAATTCTGCTCCCATTAAATAACCGAAATACTTCGCATCAGGAAAAAAATCAGCAATAACTGCCGTAGATGCATGAGCACGATGTGCTGTACCAAAAGCGTCATTAACATAGACATCTCCCAGCTTAGCTAATTTAGCAGCAAAATCCCTATCCCCTTTTTCTTCCTCTTTATAAAAACGTAAATTCTCTAACAACAAAACCTCACCCGGCTTTAAATCATTTGCTTTAGTTAATGCTTCCTCACCAATACAATCATCTGCAAATTGTACATCTACACCCAAGGACTTAGACAAATGATCAACTATATGTTTTAGTGAATACTTATCCGTAGGACCATCTTTTGGTCTACCTAAGTGAGACATTAAAACGACAGAACCACCGTCATTAAGGATTTTCTTAATGGTAGGGGTAGCTCCTTTTATTCTATTATCATCAGTGATATTAAAATTTTCATCTAAAGGGACATTAAAATCTACACGTATTAATGCTTTTTTACCCGAGAAATTTAAATCGTCAATTGTTTTCATATAATTATTTTTAATAACTACACATCTCATAAATAAAGACGTTATAGTAGTTCAAAGTTTGGTTGATATAAGTTGTAAATATAAAAAAAGGCTCAGAATAACTATAATCTGAGCCACTTTTTACTAATATATTTCTATACTATATGGCATTCGTGCCTGAACACCACTCTGCTGCAATGTCTTTTTAACATCCAGAATATATTGTTTGAAGTCTCCAAATTCTTCTGCAAATAACCATGCCCTTATTTGATCCTTAGATCCAGACAATATAGAAAGGAAAGACTCATCTTTTGCAGGATACTCAGCTACCTTGTAAGATTTTAACCCAGCTTTACTAGCTGCAGCTTGTATAGCCGATTTAGTATTTCCAATTTTATCAACAAGTCCCAACTCTAACGCTTGCGAACCAGTCCAAACCCTTCCTTGTCCAACACTATCCACATGAGCCACCGTAACATGACGACCATCTGCAACGCGCTTCATAAAAGTTGAATACGTATTATTAACTTGTAATTGAATTATTGCTCTTTCTTCTGCAGTCAATGGTTCAGTAGGAGAAGTCATCAAACCTGAGAACTTACCCGTATTAACTTGATCAACATGAACGCCCAATTTATTATTTAATAAGTTCTTGAAATTTGGAATCAATCCAAAAACACCAATTGAACCAGTTAATGTGCTCTCTTCTGCAAAAATAGAATCTGCTGCAGCTGAAATATAATAGCCTCCTGAAGCAGCGTAATCTCCCATAGATACCATTACAGGTTTAACTTTCTTAGTTAACTCTACTTCGCGCCAAATTATTTCAGAAGCTAAGGCAGAACCCCCACCTGAATTAACCCGTAATACCACCCCTTTTACATCCTTGTCATTTCTAAGCTTTCTAAGCTCTCTAGATAACTTATCGCCTCCAATCTGACCAACTGTACCTTCACCATCTACAATGTCACCATAAGCGTACAAAACTGCTATTTGATCCGAAACATCTTCTTGTTTAGTTTTTCCAGCATATTTTAAAATAGAAATAGCCGAAATATCCTTATTTTCATCTATCCCTAATCGCCCTTTTATATTTATCAACAACTCATCCTTATAGATTAAGCTATCAACCAATTTATACTTCACGGCGTCTTCCGCATTCTGAACTAAATAATTATCCGCAATATTCCTCAATTCTGGAGTTGCTATATTTCTATCTTGAGAGATATCTGCCAAAAATGAATTATAAATACTATTTATATAAGAACTTACTTGCTCACGATTAGCATCACTCATACTATTAAGTATGAAAGGTTCAACAGCCGATTTATACGTACCTACTTTAATCACCTGCATATCAATCCCTAATTTATCAAGGGCCTCCTTCATGAAAACCACCGAAGAACTAATTCCTCTAAAATCTAGACTTCCTTCTGGATTTAAGTAAACTCTATCTGCAGCAGAAGCTAGATAATAGGCCTTTTGCGAATATATATCCCCGTAAGCAACCACAAATTTATTAGCTTCTTTAAAACTAATTAATGCATCGCGAATAGCTTCAAGACTAGCATATCCAATCCCTACAGAAGATAAATTAAGATAGATACCTTTTATATTATTATCTGTCTTTGCCGCTTCTATTCGACTTAAGATATCATTCAAACCAATAGTTTTACCCGATCCATAAATTGGAAGATCCAAATCACCTAAGGGATTTAATTCGGATTTCTCGACTATACTGTAATCAAGCGTAACTAACAACACGGAGTTTGCAGGCGCTATTTTTGAAGAATCATCAGAAGATTGTTTTACAATAACTCCAATCATAAAAATAAAGCCAAAAAACAAAAACAAACCTGAAACAACTACACCTATAATCGTAGCTAATATCTGTTTTAAAAAGTTCATATATATAAATTTATAGACTAAAATGCATAAAAAATTTGATTATTTAGAATAATAATTTCAATATTGTGCAACTTTGGGAATGAATACAGTTTACATATTACTTGGTGCGAATTTAGGCGAACCGATCTCGCAAATAAAACTTTCAATTCAACTCATCAAAGATAAAATTGGCAATCTTATTGCTAACTCTTCTTTGTATAAATCAGAAGCCTGGGGATTAGAAGATCAGCCAAAATTCTATAATCAAGTATTAATTATAGAAACAGTCTTACATGCAGAAGATTGCTTGAGAATTTGTCAAGAAATAGAGTTAGCGCTAGGACGCATACGAGAGGTTAAGTGGGGAACCAGAGTAATTGACATTGACTTGTTATACTTCAACGACTTAATTATTGACAGCCCATCCCTTACCATACCGCACCCCTATATTCACGAGCGTAACTTTACTTTAATTCCATTAGTAGAGGTGGCTCCAGACTTCATACATCCAAAATTAAATAAATCGAATGTACAATTACTTTCCGAGTCCAAGGACAGTTTATTGGTGCAAAAAATTAAAAACGCAGTTTAAATTAACATGAACATACAATTTAACATTATTTATCCAGAAACTATTAAAAAGTCTATGATGAATGATAATGATATGATTCTACAATTTGTAGAACTATATCTAATTCAATCCCCCATAGACTTTCTAAATTTAAATAAAAGTATTATAACGCAAGACCTGAAAGCTATAAGCGCTGCTGCTCACCACATTAAGCCAACTATGGAGTACATCGGAGCAAAAGATCTAAAAAATAAATTTCAAAAATTAGAGTTATTAAGTTCAACAAATGCATCTTTTGAGGAAATATTGGCTACATATCAAGAGATAGAAAAGGAATTTAATATAATGTTAGAGGAACTGAAAATTTTTAAAGAAAGTATATAAAACAAGAAATGTTAGGTAGATGCTTAAATCTAACCTAACATTTTACAACTATTAATTTCTTTAATTTAATTCAAATTTATACCCTACCCCTTTAACTGTTGCCACATAATGATCTCCAATTTTTTCGCGAAGTTTTCTAATATGAACATCAATAGTTCTATTCGTCACCACAACGGAATCTTCCCAAATTGCCTTCAAGATTTGCTCTCTCGTAAATACTTTATTAGGTTTTGAAGCCAACAAATAAAGTAATTCAAATTCTTTCTTCGCTAGAACAATTTTCTCCTCTCCACGAAAAACTAAAAAAGAATCTCGATCGATCACGATATCCATAATTTCTAACTTATCAGCTACCTCTTCAATATTTTCGGGAGCATTACGTCTTAATATAGCATTGATGCGAGACATTAAAGCACGTGGCTTGATAGGTTTAGCTATATAATCATCAGCCCCAACATTAAAACCAGCTATTTCAGAGTATTCCTCACTACGAGCAGTCAAAAACACCATAAATGTACTCTTAAACTCTGGCATAGAACGCATGACTCTACATGCTTCGATACCATCCATTACAGGCATCATTACGTCAAGAATGATTAAGTCAGGGTTTATTTCCTTTGCTTTCTGAATAGCAATCTTACCATTGTTTGCTGTATAAACTTGATAGCCTTCTTTGGTCAGATTATACGAAATAAGATCCGAAATATCTTGTTCATCATCTACTACAAGAATCTTTTGATTAACACTCATAATTGTTTTTTTGCTAAATTATATACTTTATAGTAACACAACATCACCATAGTGTTATCAAATTGTTAAGGAGTAGAGTGAAATTAACATAGAGATAAACTTAATTTATTTCAACAACTTTTGCAAATACTCATCCAATTCAGCACCTCTCAAATTTTTAGCCAGAATATTTCCATTAGGATCTATTAAAACAGAAGCAGGTATCGCCTTAATTCTGTAATCAATAATAAGATCTGAACTCCAGGCCTTTAAATCTGATATATTTGTCCATGGCAACTTATCATCTTCAATTGCTCTCATCCATGGACCAGGATTATTATCTAATGATACACCTAATATAGTAAAGTTCTTATCCTTATAAGTATTATACGTACGTACTAAATTGGGATTTTCTTTTCTACAAGGCATACACCATGAGGCCCAGAAATCTACTAATGTATATTTCCCTTTATAGTCAGACAACTTTACTGCCTTATTGTTAGGTGTATAACCCTCAAATTCGGGAGCGGGCTGTCCAATGGCTAATTTACGCAACTTATTAACCTCCTCTTTAAATTGAATAACTGTACGGTTATCCACAAAATCATCCTTGATCTTATCAGCATAGGCTATTAGTTCTGTCTCAGCGACCTCGGGATCTAGTGTACTCATTGCATAAAACCCCGCCAAATTTGGTTGACTATCGGCGTATGATTTGGCCTCTTTGGTATAAAAACCCATAGTCTCCCGGTATTTGGACAAATATTCGGCACGCATACTCTCTATCTCCGACTCAGATTTGTCCGCAATTTGTTTTAAAAAAGCACTCTGAATAGAGTCTTCCAGAAAATCTTTCCGCTGTTTAATAGGCGCAAAACCTTTTAAAGCAGTCGATAATTCAGAGCCTTGAACACTGTATTCTTCTGGATTATTTTGGAGATCCGAACTAAAAGTAACCTTTTCCCCTGGACTTAAAATTATTGGGTATTTATTTTTACCAATTTGAATGGTCAATAATCGAGGTTGAGTAGCTTGACGCTCAAACTTAAATTTATTCTGATCACTCAGAAAAACGGAATCTAACTTACGATCACCTTCATAAAAAGCTACAACCTTTACATTGCCTGGGTTATGAATCTCTCCCGTTATAGAGATTAAATCTTTATTCGAACAACTGATTATTCCTAAGAACAAGAATACCAATGCAATTATTGATTGTAGCCTTCTCATCATTTTTTCTTTAATTATATAATTTTAGTTTAAAAACTCACTAGCTCTAGCAATAGCTTTATCTAACCCATTAACATCTTTACCTCCTGCAGTAGCAAAGAAAGGTTGACCACCGCCACCGCCTTGAATATCTTTTGCCAAATCGCGAATGATAGCTCCAGCATTTAATCCTTTAGACTTAACCAGCTCATCAGACACTACGACTGTCAAATTTGGCTTACCGTCGATTACAGCTCCTAATACAACAAAAATATTATCATATGCTCCCTTTAAGGCATAAGCTAAAGTTTTGACCGCATCAGCTGAAGGAAGATCTACTTTAGTTGCTAAAAAATTAACCCCATTAACTGTTTGTAATTTCGACTCTAAATCTCTTTTAAGTGCTAAAGATTTTTCACGGACTGCATTTTCCATTTCCTTTTTCAATGCACTATTCTCATCCATAATCTTGGTGATAGCTTGAGCAAAATCTTTTGGACTATTTAATAATTCTTTTAGACTTTGGGCTAATTCAAAATGTTCTCGGATGACTGCAGCAGCTTTTGACCCCGTAATGGCTTCGATCCTACGCACTCCTGCGGCAACTGCAGATTCGGATATAATTTTAAAAAATCCAATTTGGCCTGTTGCTTTAACGTGGGTACCACCACATAGCTCTTTAGAAAAACTATCATCAAAAGTAATTACGCGCACATGATCTCCATATTTCTCTCCAAACAAAGCCGTCACTCCAGAATTAATAGCTTCTTGGTATGGGATATTACGTTCTTCTTTCAAAGTCAGATTTGCGCGAATTTTTGCATTGACAATATCTTCGACTTCTTTAATTTCCTCATATGTCATTTTAGAAAAATGAGAAATATCAAATCTTAAAACATCAGCATTGACAAAAGAACCTTTTTGATTAACGTGATCACCTAATACTTGCTTAAGAGCAGCATGCAATAAATGCGTTGCGGAGTGATTACTTTCTGTATCAGAACGCTTAGTAGCATTAACTTTAGCTTCAAATACCCCCTCTAATGACAATGGTAATTTATCAATAAAGTGAATAAATAATCCGTTTTCCTTTTTAGTATCTGTGACATAAATATGCTCACCAGAATCAGCGATTAAGACACCTGAATCGCCTACCTGACCACCTCCTTCTGCATAAAAAGGAGTAACTGACAATACTAATTGATATTGTTCTTTACCCTTAGTGGATACCTTACGATATTTTACTATTTCTGTTTTAGTCGTCAACGC
>CANRHE010000097.1 GCA_947630335.1 uncultured Sphingobacterium sp. | reverse complement strand
TAACTTGTCAAATCCCTACAATAATACTATTTTTACACTTCAATTAAAATTCAAATTCCATTGGCAAAGGCAAAGAAAGAAACTCCTCTAATGCAACAATATAATAGCATTAAAGCTAAATATCCAGGTGCATTATTGTTATTTCGTGTAGGTGATTTTTATGAAACTTTTGGTGAAGATGCTATCAAAGCTGCTCGTATTTTAGGAATTGTACAAACTAAACGTGGAGCAGGTACGGATTCGGAGACTGCTTTAGCTGGTTTTCCACATCATTCTTTAGAAACTTATCTTCCAAAGTTAGTACGTGCGGGATGTCGTGTGGCTATTTGTGACCAGCTAGAGGATCCTAAGCAAACAAAGACTATAGTAAAACGTGGGGTGACTGAATTGGTGACTCCTGGTGTTTCTTATAGTGAGAGTATCGTACAACAAAAGTCTAATAATTATTTGGCCTCTATTTTCTTTGAAAAGACTGTTGTTGGCGTTTCTTTTTTGGATATTTCTACTGGTGAGTTTTTGGTTGCTCAGGGAAGTGTAAGTTATATTGATAAGCTTCTCCAAGGGTTCAAGCCTACAGAAGTCATTATGTCAAGAAAACAATCCAAAGATTTTACGGAGCAGTTCGGTTCGTCTTACTATACTTATTGTTTGGATGAATGGCCTTATTCAGGGGATTATGCGAATGAGACTTTGTTGAAGCATTTTGAAGTTAATTCTTTCAAAGGTTTTGGAATTGATCGGATGCCTACAGCAATCATTACTGCTGGTGTAGCCTTACATTATTTGAATGAAACAGAACACCGTAATCTTCAACATATTTCTAATATTGCAAGAATAGAAGAAGATCGCTATATGTGGCTGGATCGTTTTACGATTCGTAATCTAGAACTGATTGGTTCATCCAATGAGAATGCAACTACGCTTTCTGACGTACTCGATGAGACCTCGTCTCCAATGGGAGCTAGATTATTGAAAAGGTGGATTATCATGCCATTAAAAGATCAGAAGTCAATTCAAGAGCGATTAAATGTTGTGGAATACTTCTATAAGAAACAAACGCTTCGTGATGACTTGATTCGAGAGATAAAACAAGTAGGTGATTTAGAGCGATTGATTAGTAAGATCGGTTTACAAAAGGCTAATCCTCGAGAGATATCGCAATTAAGACGTTCTTTGTATGCAATTGAAAAATTGAAAACACTAACGAATGTTGTAGAATCAGAAGCTTTACAAATAATTTCAGAGCAGTTAAACCCATGTTTGGTCATTCGTGATAAGATTGATTTCACACTCCAAGCGGAGCCTCCTGTGGCACTCCATAAGGGGAATGTAATTGCTGATGGGGTGGATGATGAACTGGATAAGTTAAGGAAAGTCGCCTTTGGAGGTAAAGATTATCTATTAGAAATACAAAGGCGTGAGTCAGAGTTAACGGGTATTCCTTCCTTAAAAATAGCTTTTAACAATGTTTTTGGTTATTATTTGGAGGTAACAAATACGCATAAGGATAAAGTCCCTGCGGGTTGGATCCGAAAACAAACGTTGGTGAATGCTGAACGGTACATTACGGAAGAACTTAAAGAATATGAAGATCAGATACTTGGTGCTGAAGAAAAAATCCAAGCGATAGAGAATAGATTATATGGTGATTTACTACTTGCAATTGCAGAGTATATTAAACCTATTCAACTGAATGCACAGCTGGTAGCGAAGTTAGATGTGTTGTTGAACTTTGCGGTTATAGCTGAAAAGAATTATTACACTAAACCGGAGGTTTCAGAATCAAAAGTAATAGATATCAAAGGAGGTCGTCACCCTGTTATAGAAAGGAATTTGCCTATAGGTGAGGATTATATTACGAATGATACCTATTTGGATCCGGATAACCAACAGATCATCATTATTACGGGTCCTAATATGGCAGGTAAGTCGGCGTTACTTCGTCAGACTGGTCTGATTGTTTTGATGGCTCAGATTGGTTCCTTTGTACCAGCGAAGGAGGCGAGTATAGGCTTGGTAGATAAAATATTTACGCGTGTAGGTGCCTCAGACAATCTCTCTTCTGGTGAGTCTACATTTATGGTTGAGATGAATGAGACTGCGAGTATTATGAATAATTTATCTGATCGTTCATTAATTTTGCTTGACGAAATCGGTCGCGGTACGAGTACATATGATGGTATTTCTATTGCATGGGCGATTGCTGAATTTTTGCATAATCATCCTACAGCTCGTGCTAAAACTCTCTTTGCGACACATTATCATGAATTGAACGAACTGAATAATTCTATGCATCGTATCAAAAACTATAATGTAACGGTAAAAGAGGTCAATAATAAGGTTATTTTTTTACGTAAACTGATGCCTGGAGGATCTGAACATAGTTTTGGTATTCACGTTGCTAAGTTAGCAGGAATGCCTCCAAAGCTAGTGGGGCGTGCGTCGGAAATCTTGAAGCGTTTAGAACAAGAACGTACAGGAGGAGAGAAAATTAAAGACAGTATGCGAAAGATTCAGAAACAGGCGCATCAGCTCCAAATGTTTACGATTGATGATCCTGTGTTAGAAAAAATACGCGATATGTTAAATAATCTAGACGTGAATACATTGACTCCTGTGGAGGCACTCATGAAGCTGGATGAAATACAACGAGTATTGAAAAGCTAAAGGTTGTTGCGGTTAAAAATTTTACCTTTGTTGTATGGGGACAGTTTTTAAGTTCAAACAATTTGAGGTTGATCAGCGGGATTGTGCAATGAAGATTAATACCGATGGTGTATTATTGGGAGCCATTGTCGATGCTGATAACCCAATAAATATTTTGGATATTGGATCAGGTACTGGAGTTATATCATTAATGCTTGCTCAACGGTATTCAACAGCCTATGTTGATGCGGTTGAAATTGATGATTTGGCCTATTTAAGGACAAAGAATAATTTTGAACAATCCTTATTTGCTGATCGGTTGAGAGCATATCCTAATTCGTTTGAAGAGATGCGGCCTTCCAATCGGTATGATATGATTGTAAGTAATCCGCCTTTTTATACAAACTCCCTCCATAATCCAGATGCGCAAAAGAAATTGGCAAGACATACTGATCTTGATTTTTTTGTGAAGCTCATGCAGTTTGGATTCTCTCATTTGAAACCTCAAGGTTCTTTGCACCTTATTTTGCCAGTTGACTTAGCTACAGAGTTATTAGAATTAGCAAAGCCTATTGGGTTATACCTATCTAAGCAGATCTTGGTTCGTTCATTTGCACATTCCGATCCTTTTCGTAGTATTATTGAATTGCGTAAAAAAGTTGTCGCTCATATAGTAGATAGTAGTCTTGTGATATATGAACGTCAAGGTGAATATACGTCCGCGTATAAAAAACTTTTATCCCCTTTCTTTTTAGCGTATTAAATATGAAAAAAATAGGATTACTTTCTGATACACATGGTTATCTTGATGATGCCGTTTTTAAATATTTTGAAGCGTGTGATGAGATATGGCATGCTGGTGATTTTGGTACAATAGACGTCATTGAAAAGCTGTCTAGTTTCAAACCTTTTAAAGGGGTATATGGTAATATTGATGACAAAGAAATACAGCTTCGTTGTCCTGAACATCTTCGTTTTACTTGTGAGGGTGTTGATGTCTGGATGACACATATTGGTGGATACCCAGGTCGCTATTCTTCTTTAGTAAAATCAACTATTGTGCAGAATCCACCCAAATTGTTTATTTGCGGACATTCCCATATTTTAAAAGTACAATATGACTCCAAATTGGAATTATTGCATCTAAATCCTGGAGCTGTTGGGAAACATGGATGGCATAAGGTTCGTACGTTGATGCGTTTTGAATTAAACGCTGGTAAAATTGAGAATCTTGAAATTATAGAATTGGGGAAACGATAGTTTTTGTTAAAATTGTAATTTATTATTGTTTTTATAGGGTTTAATTTTCATACTTTTGATGAAATTATGATAAAAATATGAAATCCTTAAAAACATTAGGCCAGTTTATTATTGAGAAACAGGCCGATTTTCCTTATGCCAAAGGGGAGCTATCCCGTTTATTGCGGGATATTGGTATAGCGGCAAAAATTGTCAATCGTGAAGTTAATAAGGCTGGTCTTGTTGATATTCTAGGGACGGTAGGAGATAGTACTAATATTTTTGGCGAAAATCAGAAGAAGTTAGATGTATTTGCTGATGAACAATTTATTTCGGCTTTGAAATATGGCGGCGAATGCTGTTTTGTGGCCTCAGAAGAACAAGATGAAGGTATTGAGCTTATTGATAGTGGTATATCTAAAGATGCTAAGTATATTGTATGTATTGATCCGCTTGATGGTAGTTCGAATATAGAGGTGAATGTATCAGTGGGAACAATTTTTTCGATATATCGTCGTGTTACCGATGTCGGAGAGGCCTTGTGTGAGCGCGATTATTTGCAGGATGGGTTGAAGCAAGTGGCTGCAGGCTATATTATCTATGGGTCATCTACTATGTTGGTCTATACTACTGGGAAAGGTGTTAATGGTTTTACTTTAGATCCATCTATAGGTGAGTTCTGTCTATCACATCCTGATATGAAAATTCCAGCTGTTGGTAAGATTTACTCGATTAATGAAGGTAATTATAGTAAGTTCCCACAAGGGATAAAGCGTTATATTAAATATTGTCAAGAGGAGGATTCTGGAACCAATCGACCCTATACCTCGCGATATATTGGCTCTATGGTAGCTGACATTCATCGGAATCTTTTACTTGGAGGAGTGTTTATCTATCCACAGACAGCCAGTCAGCCACAGGGTAAATTACGTCTTATGTATGAGTGTAACCCTATAGCTTTTATCATTGAGCAAGCAGGAGGTAAGGCCTCTACCGGAACTCAACGTATATTAGAAATAGAGCCAATAGAACTTCATCAACGGGTTCCAGCAATAATAGGTAGTACAGAGATGGTGGATCGAGTATTAGATTTTATTACTCAATCATAAACTATCTCGAACTTCTAGTAAGAATGATTTTAATCGTTCAAGAGAATCAACTACCCGTTGGTTCTCTTTAGCTTCAGATTTATTTGATCGCAAATATTCTCTAGCTCCTTGTAATGTAAAACCTTTATCCTTAACGAGATTAAAGATAATCTTCAGGTTAGCAATGTCTTCTTGAGTGAATAAACGATTTCCTTTTTTATTTTTTTTGGGTTGAAGAATATCAAATTCTTTTTCATAGAAGCGAATTTGAGACGCATTAACGTCAAACATAGCAGTGACTTCACCCATAGTGTAGTATAATTTATTTATTTCACGTTCTTTGTAAGGCATCTTTTATCATTTTGAATAAAAACAAATATACAATCTAAGTTTGGAATTTGAAAATGAGCATAATAGCAGTACACAGGAGTAGTGTTTTTTACTTATATGAATAGTCAACAAAAAAGGTCTTTCGAGCGAAAGACCTTTTGTTTATTTTACAAGTTTTAAGAAAGTAGAAACCTTTTCTTTAAGTTTTCTTCTATCTACAATAAAATCTAGGAAGCCATGTTCCAAGACAAATTCTGACGTCTGAAATCCTTTAGGTAAATCTTTTTTGATTGTTTCTTTGATTACACGAGGTCCTGCGAAGCCAATTAATGCACCAGGTTCTGCAATATTGATATCTCCAAGCATAGCATAAGAAGCTGTAACTCCGCCAGTTGTAGGGTCAGTCAACAAACATATGTATGGCAGTTTCGCTTGGCTTAGCAAGGCTAATTTTGCTGAAGTTTTAGCCATTTGCATCAAAGAGAATGCTGCTTCCATCATACGTGCTCCACCTGATTTAGAGATCAACATAAAGGGAAGTTTATGTTCAATACAATAATCTATAGAACGAGCAATTTTTTCACCGACTACAGATCCCATAGAACCGCCGATGAAATTAAAATCCATACAAGCAATTACAATCTCTTGGCTGTTAATCTTACCATGTGCTGAACGCAATGCGTCTTTAAGACCAGTCTTAGCTTGACTTTCTACTAAACGTTCGTGATATGGCTTGCTATCGATGAAGTTTAAAGGATCGCCTGCTGTAAGGTTTGCAAATAGCTCTGTAAATTCGTTATTGTCAAATAAGATTGAAAAATAGGCTGCAGAACCAATTCTCAAATGGTATCCACAGTATTGACAAACGTAGTCGTTTTCTACTTGTTCTAAATTTAAAAGAGGTTTTTTACAGTTAGGACATTTGTTCCACATCCCGTCTGGAGCCTCTTTTTTATTTGCTGTAGCAGTACTAATTCCTGCTTTATTTCTTTTAAACCAACTCATACATTCGTATTATTCGAATTACAAATTAACGAAACATAAGTAATAACTTAAAATTAAATAGATAAAAAAGGATTGAACAATATTTGGGAGAGGTAATTGTGAAGATTATAGACTTACAAAAAGCCTTAAATAAAAAATGGGCAAGCTCCCTTTATCGCACCGCTCAACCTAATACCCTTGCTATGTTCCCATCCTGGGGGAGTCAAAGGGAGCTGGTCGTAAAGGACTTACCCGTCACAAAAGTATGTTTTTTTTTGTAATTAAAGAAAGAAAATTCAACAAAGTGCTTACTGTGTTGATAATCAGGTCAAAAAAATTACATTTTGGAGTTTTTATATTCTCCCGTTAAGGCATAATAACCAAATAAACCTAAGCCAATAGATATAATTGGCGTGAGAATAAATACTATTATTATACCAAACACAATATCTTCTTGGTGTCCTGTTTGTAATTTTGGAACTCCAAATTTCACGATACAAAAGTATGCTGCTAGTAAAGCAAGTATAATCCAAAGTATGCCAAGTATTTTTTTAATGATTTCCATCGTATTCATTTTTTACGGTGATTGACTTATTAATATATAACGCTCCAATGATAAAGCACGTCGCTGCGATGATTATTGGATACCAAAGTCCTTCTAAATAAAATTTGGGATCTCCAGTAGATTGTGCATTAAGTGCTAAGTAGGTGGATATGGCGGGTAATAAGCCTCCGAATACCCCATTACCTATATGATATGGTAAAGACATTGAGGTGTAGCGTATCTTTACCGGAAAGATTTCTACTAAGAAGGCTGCTATTGGACCATACACTAGTGTTATATAAATAATTTGGATAAAGATTAATACAATTAGTTTGGCATAGTTTGTCCCTGATAGGTATATACTTGTTTTTATAATTTCGCCATTAGTGTCTGGAAGGTTA
Organism: uncultured Sphingobacterium sp.; assembly: GCA_947630335.1. GTDB lineage: Bacteria > Bacteroidota > Bacteroidia > Sphingobacteriales > Sphingobacteriaceae > Sphingobacterium. Next base: position 2,571 of record CANRHE010000097.1, on the reverse strand, counting down.
TCCAAAGTTTGGGTTTCTTTAGAAATTGTACCATCAGTATATATTTTTTGTGTTATTCTTTTTTCAATAATTCCTTTGTCACTATGATGAAGCTCTTTGTGTACTACTCTATGTTGTTGAATTTCAGTTTTTAAAGATACGTCCGTAAGATCATACATGTTACTATATATTGGTCTATAAGTCAGTAACGCAATGAGCATACCTAGGAGCATAATCCATTTTCGGCCTAGCTTATCAGATAGTTTCCCAAATACAACGAAAAAAGGAGTTCCTAGAAGTAAGCCTATACCTAATATCATATCAGCTTGATCCGTGTTCAGGTTCATTACTGTTTTCATAAAACTCATGGAGTAAAACTGTCCAGTATACCAAACTACCCCTTGTCCCATGGTGGCACCAAATAAGGCTAGAAGTACAAATTTTAAATTATATTTATTACCAAAACTATCCTTTAAAGGATTTGATGATGTTTTTCCTTCTTCTTTAGCTTTTTTAAATTCTGGAGATTCATCCATATTTCTACGTATAAGGAATGATACATAGACCATGACTATCGATAATAAGAATGGTACACGCCAACCCCATAGCTCAAACTGCTCCTCACTAATGAGTGAGCGGGTGATGAGTATGACGATGAGTGATACTAATAATCCCAATGTGGCTGTAGTTTGAATCCAAGAGGTCCAATACCCACGTTGATTTCGGGGACTATGTTCAGCTACGTATGTCGCAGCACCACCGTATTCGCCTCCTAGGGCTAGGCCTTGTAATAGGCGTAAAACAAGCACAAGAAATGGAGCTGTATATCCAATAGTCTCATAGCTGGGTATACACCCAATAAGAAAGGTAGCTCCTCCCATCAGCATGAGTGTCACCATAAAGGTATATTTACGACCAATAATGTCACCAAGTCTACCGAAGAATAGTGCTCCAAAAGGTCTCACCACAAAACCAGCTGCAAAAGTAGCTAACGTGGATAGAAAAGCTGCGGTAGGATTAGCTGCGGGGAAAAACTTGGTGGATATAATGATTGATAGACTCCCGAATATAAAAAAGTCATACCATTCGATTAATGTGCCAAGGGAGGAGGCTCCTATGACTTTCCAAATTCCTTTTGTTTCTTGTTGTTTTGTTTGCATTAGTTTATTGGTTTTAATTAATAGGTTCGGTAAATCTTTCCGGGGAGTGATAAGATTGTGCCTTTCAGTTCTAACTCTAGCAGGGTAATGGCTAGTTTACTTTGTGGCCAATTACAATACAAGCTTATGTCATCAATAGATACTTGCTGTTTTTCTTGTATGAACTGGTATATCCTGAGTTCGTCTTTGTTTAGTTTATCGGGAATTAGCTTTAATTGGTTTGAAACTTCTTTTTTATCTACTTCCCAGTTCATTAGATGACATAAGTCATGTGCATTTCGGATGAGATGGGCTCGATTAGTTTTTATTAAATAATTACAACCAGCCGATAAATCCTGATCTATTCCGCCAGGGAATGCACATACATCGCGATTGTAACTATTCGCAATCTCAGCTGTAATTAATGCCCCACCTTTAATAGCAGCTTCTACGACTATTGTAACATCTGCTAAACCAGCAATAATTCTATTCCTCATAGGAAAGTTTTGTCTGTCGGGATTCGTTCCTGAAGCGAATTCCGTCAGAAGCCCCCCATGTGTTAAAATTTTGGATGCTAACTCTCTGTGTGCGGATGGATAAATTCTATCTAGCCCATGGCCCAATACGGCTATTGTCTCTATATTGTTCTGCAACGATTGTCTATGGGCATGTGCGTCTATCCCATAAGCTAATCCTGATATAATCTGTACGTCTAACTTTGTTAAGTCTTTTATTAGACTTTCGCATATGCGTTTGCCATATGATGTGGCTAATCGAGTGCCTACAATACTGACTGTACGTGGAGGGTTTAGATTGGCCGTTCCTTTATAATATAATAATATGGGGGCATCATCACAATGGAGTAGCCTTTTAGGAAAATCCATGTCTTCTATCCAAAGTAATTGGATGTCATGTTTTTGAATGAATGTTAGTTCTTCTTCGGCTGCATTCAAATAAGATTTGGAATGAATAGCCTCAGCAATGGCAGGACCAATACCAGGTATTTGAAGTAGTTGTTTTCGTGTACTTTCAAAAATAGCATCTACGGAGCCACAATAGGCTAATAAAGTACGGCTCATTTTAGGGCCAATACCTCTAATCTTGGTTAGGGCTATCTTTTTTAAAATGTTCATAATTGGTATTTTAAATATAAGGATGTTTAGCATTATTTCAAATTATAAACAGAATTATATTGGGATTAGTATATTTGTAGGAGAAGTAAGTGTACTAATATGGAAATGAAAGAACCCTTTGATATTGAGATTGGAGATATTGTTTATTCGGTTTTTCCAGATGAGAAGGATACGTATACCGTTTTTAAAGATGGAAAAGAATATGTCCAAATAATTAAAGATACAGATACCAGCTGGTTGAAGTTACATCCAGAAACGGGACTTCCGCTTTTCGGTATGGATGAAGAGGTTAATTTGATTGGTGTCGAGATTACGAAAGA
>CANRHE010000096.1 GCA_947630335.1 uncultured Sphingobacterium sp. | reverse complement strand
TTTTACCAATAATTCCTGACATGTTATAAATTAAATTAATTAAAGTCCATCGAAGCAGTAGGGCTTCGCTCAAGACACATTTCTCCCAATAAGGGACTGCAAAAGTACAAATAAATTTATAACTATCAAATAATTAGCCCATTATTTTTTATTATTTATTTTAATTTCAGAAACACCCCATTTCAAAACAGCGCTAAATATTAAATAAATACAAAATAGCTTCTAAAAATGCATTTTATTAATTCTTAAACACGAGTTAATGGACGAAAACAGTATTGGCATAGTCGATTCATCCTAAATCCTTCGTGTCATTTAACACGGACTTCAATCGGACTTCATTCGGACATCATACGGACTTCATTCGGATGAACCCGTATTATCTCCCTATTAAACCCGAATTAAATATGTACTATACACCCAGCAAATACTAAGCATTATAAACCTTAAGTCAAAGGAGTCCTTAATAGAATAGAGTGGTTTAAAGAAGAAAGACTATTTTAGAAAACCATCACGTATACAACCATATGAAGTATTCAACTCCTAAGGGATGATCAGATGTCAACATAAAGCAAATCCAGGGAGAGATATGAAAATTGAAGTTAATGAAAATTAGAACTTAACAATCGTGAGTAAAACAAACTAAGTGATGGAAGGAATCACTTAATTTGTTGCAATATAGTCGTATTCAAATATGATGTATGAACAGCACATATCTATAGAAGAGTGATATGCTATATACTCGTTTATAATACTGATACTAATACTGTCCAGTATTTAGCATTACCAAAGTACAAGCTTCAATAAAGCTAATGTTATTATCTTTCAGTAACTGCACCAATTCTTCATTTTCAGTACCAGGATTAAAAACAACTCTTTTAGGCTTTGTTGCCAGGATATAGTCGTAGTACATTTTTTGATTAGAAGGATTGATATACAAAGTGATAGTATCAATATCATCATAAATAACATCTGGTGACTCGATTCCAACACCTCCAGCTTTACCATCTCCACGCCCTACATTCACAATGGGATATCCTTTGCGAACTAACTTGTTTGCCACTAGATAAGAATATCGAGCAGGATTAGCACTTGCTCCCAAGATTAGAGTTTTCTTCATAATATGTTTATTTTAAACTATTCAATATATCCACCTGTTGCCGTATAAGCCCCTTGACGTAATATAGGCATCTCGAGGATTTTATATAAGTTATCAAGATTGGTTAAACTTCCGTTAGCCATATTTGTTAAAAGCACAATAGTTACATCATTCGTCAGATCCCGTACATACAAACTTTTGAAGCCATGCCACCACCCTGTATGATATACGATATGTGCATTCTCAGTATTGAATGTACGCCAGCCGTAACCGTAACTAAAAACGCCCTTACGTGGGTCAGAATGCGGCATGTATGCCGAATCTAATAAGCTAGTGCTCAACAATCTGCCATCTTTTAATGCTCTATCAAAGAGATATAAATCACGCACTGTACTATAAATACCTTTATCACCTACTGGTCCATCAAGATAATCTTGCACCACTGATCTTCTCCAAATTTTATCATGACCAATTACATCAGTAGGAATCTTGTCGTATTTAACCCGAGATAAAGAAGCGCTATTTTTCATTCCAGACGGTTTAAAAATATGCTCCTGCAAATAGCTATCAAATTCCTGTCCAGAAATCTTCTCGACAATAGCTCCTAAAAGCATATAATTCGAATTGTTATAATGGAACCTACCATCAGGCTTCCCTTCGCGAGGTGGTTTTCCTTCAATAATAAGATTAATGGCGTCCAAGTTTGACATACCTTTTTTACGATCTTTCCAAATACGATCGACGTAATAAACATAGTTCGGCAATCCAGATCGGTGAGTGAGAAGATGTCTCACATTAATGCCGGGATAAGGGAATCCTGGAAATATAGAGTCTACCGGAGTCGTGAATTGCAGCTTACCCTGCTCAATTAATTGTAAAACAGCTACACCCGTTATTGTTTTTGAGACAGAAGCTAATTCAAATTTTGAATCAATCTTTAAACTATCTTTCTTTAAATAGTTAGCCCATCCAAAAGAATTCTGATAAAGTATTTTTCCTTTTTTTGCAACTAATACATTACCATTAAAAGCACCATGCGTGTGCAATCGCTTCATAAATGAATCAATCTGCGGACTGATTTCACTTTCTTCATAAACTAATGCTATACTATCTAATTCTACCTGCTTTTTTACTTGCTCTTCTTTAATCTTTGCTTCACTTGTACACGCATAAGAAAAAATCAAAAGACTTAAACAATACAATAATGATCTCACTAAATTACCCTCTCTATAAATTTTATTAATATAACAATTGTATAAAAACTATTTGTTAAAACAAAAAAAGAAGCCATTTTGTTGTTACAAAATGGCTTCTTTTAAAGTAATATATTTATTACGCTAATAATCGAATCGGCGCTTCTAATAGTGATTTCAATGTTTGCAAGAATTGTGCACCTGTTGCTCCATCTACTACACGGTGGTCACAACCTAATGTTAACTTCATTACATTACCTGGCACTACTGCTCCATTTTTAACTACAGGAATCTGCTGAATAGCTCCTACAGAAAGAATTGCACCATCAGGAGAATTGATTATAGAAGTAAACTCATCTATTCCGAACATTCCTAAATTAGAAACTGTAAATGTAGAACCTTCCCAATCTGCTGGAGTCAATTTTTTAGCTTTTGCTTTTCCAGCAAAGTCTTTTACTTCCGCGGAAATATGAGACAATGTTTTGCCATCAGCAAAACGAACAACAGGTACTAACAAGCCATCTTCGACAGCCATAGCAACACCTATATTAGTATGCTCATTGAATCTAATTTTATCACCTTGCCAAGAAGAGTTCACTGCTGGGTGTTTTTTCAAGGAGGCAGCAACGGCTTTAATTACCATGTCATTGAATGATACTTTGACAGGAGCTACTTCATTAATTTGAGCACGAGCAGCGATAGCATTATCCATGTCTATACTTACTGTTAAGTAGAAATGTGGTGCTGTGAATAATGATTCTCCAAGACGACGAGCGATTGTTTTACGCATTTGCGATACATTCACTTCTGTATATCTCTCTTCTCCAACAACTGTAGGCAAGCTAATACCTTTAGATTCTGATGGAGCGGTCGTAGCAGTTGTTGTAGATGCTGGAACATAATTTTCCACATCTCTCTTGACAATACGTCCACCGTCTGCCGAACCTTTAATATCATTAAGATTAACACCTTTCTCTTTAGCAATTTTTCTAGCTAATGGAGATGCTTTTACTCTTGAGTCATCATTTGCTGCTGCAACTGGAGCTGAAGAAGTATTAGCTGCTGATGCAGTTTCTACTTTTTCTTCTGCTTTAGGCGCTGGAGCAGTCGCTGTTTTTTGATTCAACAAAGGAGTAATGTCAGTACCAGCAGGTCCTACGATAGCAATAATATCGTTAACCTTCGCTGCTTCCCCTGCTTCCAAACCTACATAAAGTAATGTTCCGTCAGCATAGGCAGTTACTTCCATTGTCGCTTTATCTGTCTCTACATCTGCGATGGCATCATCAGACTTAATCGTATCACCTACTTTAAAGTTCCATTGTGCAATCACACCTTCTTTCATAGTATCACTCAACAAAGGCATAGTTACTACTGTAACCCCTAAGTCCTCTGCAGTCACCACTTCACCAGTAGGCTCAGTGCTTTCTTGCTTCTCTTCAACTACTGTATTTTCTTCTTTATTCTCTGCTGGTGTAGAATCTGCTGACAAAGCAGCTTGATAATCTTCACCTGGTTCACCTAAAACAGCAATAACAGCATCAATAGCTACTGCTTCACCTTCTTTAGGACCAATATATAACAAAGTACCTTCTTGATAAGATTCGAAGTCCATTGTCGCTTTATCCGTTTCAATCTCAGCTACAAGATCTCCCGAATTAACTTTATCACCAACTTGTTTGTGCCATTTAGCAATTACACCTTCAGTCATGGTGTCGCTCATTTTTGGCATTTTTATTACTTCAGCCATATATTTATAGTCGATTATATAAAAACCTTATTAACGTTCTGAATTAATCCATTACAAATGGATAATTCTCCTCTGCATAAATATCTTTGTAAAGCTCATCAATAGTAGGATATGGTGATTCTTCAGCAAACTTCACTGAAGCCTCAACAACTTGCTTTACATCAGCTTCTACAGCTGCAAACCATGCATCATCTGCATAATTATTTTCTAAAATAGCATGCTTAGTTGAAAGTAATGGATCTCTACCTTTGTATTCTTCTAATTCTTCCTTAGTACGGTATTTAGCTGGGTCAGACATAGAGTGTCCTTTATAGCGGTATGTACGAATTTCTAAGAAAGTAGGACCTTCACCTGCACGAGCACGTTGTACAGCCTCATCCATAGCATTGTGTACTGCTGCTGGATCCATTCCATCTACTGGCATACTAGGCATATCAAAACCTAAACCTATTTTGTAGATGTCTTGCATATTGGTTGTACGTTTAACGGATGTACCCATGGCATAACCGTTGTTTTCACATACGAAAATAACAGGAAGTTTCCACAACATAGCCATGTTGAATGTTTCATTCAATGCGCCTTGACGTACAGCACCATCACCCATGAAACAAACGTTCACATTGTCAGTACCTAGATACTTCTCTGCGAAAGCAATACCAGCTCCCAATGGAATTTGACCACCTACGATACCATGGCCTCCCATCATACCATGTTCTTTAGAGAAAAAGTGCATAGAGCCCCCTTTACCTTTTGAACATCCAGTAGCTTTACCATATAACTCCGCCATACATGCATCTGCTGAAACTCCTTTCGCTAATGCTTGCGCATGATCGCGGTAAGAGGTAATAAATGTATCGGCAGGTCGAGTCGCTGAAACGGTACCCGCTACTACAGCTTCTTGACCAATATACAAATGACAGAATCCACGAATCTTTTGCTGACCGTATAGTTGTCCTGCTTTCTCTTCAAATTTACGCATAAGTAACATTGACTTATACCACTCTAGATATGTTTCTTTTGTTATAGGTGTTGAACTCATTTTAACGTATTGTTTCTTACTTAACCGACTACAAATCTAACAATTTATCTCGATAGTTAGGTGTGTTCCTCGCCAGTAATTAAGTAAATTTTGTCACAATTGGATAAAATTTTACATAAGACTGTCTTAGTCCATTATTATAAAATTTATTTACCCTTTAATAAAATCCTTATTTTAACAGATCAACCAGATTGTCAGATGAAACTTTAACCTGATCACCAGTCTCCATATTTTTTAATGTTAATAGCCCATTTGCGCATTCTTCTTCGCCAACCAGCAATACGTAAGGTATCCCTTTAGCATCAGCATAGCTCATTTGCTTCTTCAACTTAGCGGAAGAAGGGTAAAGCTCTACGGCTATCCCAGCAGTCCTTAGTGTGCTCAACAAAGGAAGTGTATAAGATTCCAAAGCTTTATCAAAATTAACGATGAGAAGCTTTGTGCTCATCACATTCGACACAGGGTATAAATTCAGCTCTTCTAAGACATCGTAGATACGATCTGCACCAAATGAAACACCAACCCCAGTCAATCCCTTCAAGCCGAACATGCCGGTCAGATCATCGTATCGACCTCCACCTCCAATGCTCCCCATTGCTACTTCATTAGTTTTAACTTCAAATATACATCCTGTATAATAATTAAGTCCACGAGCTAAAGTAATATCTAATTCTACGGTATCCGCTAAAATAGTATGCGAGGAATCTAAAGTTTGGACATATTGAAATACTTCTTCGATTTCTTCAATACCTTTTAATCCGATTTCGGATGAAGCTAAAACGCTCTTCAAAGCATCTAACTTGTCGGAGTTTGTTCCATCAAGCAGTATTATTGGTTGCAAAACATCTAAGTCTTCTTGTGAAAAACCACGCTCTAGCAACTCTTTATTAACTCCTTCAAGACCGATCTTATCCAATTTATCAATAGCAACAGTCATATCGACAATCAGCTCTTGCTTACCTACAACCTCTGCAATACCAGTTAATATTTTTCGATTATTGATCTTGATCGTAAAGTTTTTTAAACCCAAAGCTTTCAGTGCCTCGTGGTAGATAAGTACAAATTCTGCCTCATTCAACAAAGAATCAGAGCCAACAACATCAACATCACATTGGTAGAATTCTCTATATCGGCCACGTTGAGGTCGGTCAGCTCGCCATACGGGCTGAATCTGGAATCTCTTAAATGGAAGGGTGATATCATTCTGATGCATCACGACATAACGAGCAAATGGCACAGTCAAATCGTAACGTAATGCTTTTTCTGAAATTTGAGGAATTAATTTGTTTGAATTTTTACTATTCAAAAGATCATCCGATACTTTTAACAAGTAATCACCGGAGTTTAGAATTTTAAAAATTAATTTATCTCCTTCATCACCGTATTTACCAGTCAAAGTGGATAGGTTCTCGAATGATGGTGTTTGTATTTCATTGTATCCAAACTTCTTGAATACAGTTTTCAATGTATTAAAGATATAGTTTCTTTTCTCCATCTCTATTGGAGAGAAGTCGCGGGTACCTTTTGCTAACGATGGTTTAATTGATGCCATAGCGCAAAGGTAAGACATCAAACTGAATATGGAAAAAGAAAAAGGAATTAGGAACTAATCGGTATCTATAATTTTCAAAAACTCACAGGCCTTTTCAGCTGCAATTTTTTCGGCACTCTTTTTACTGAAGTCTCTTCCCAATCCGCATACTTGACCTTCGACCACAGCTTCAATACTAAACATTTTTGCTGATTCACCTTCTGGATTATCAATCTGAACAAAAACTACTGCTTTTCCTTCGTGCTGACACCACTCGATCAATCTACTCTTGAAATTCGTTTCGGTATTCTCTAACGTATGAATATCAACATGAGGTTTGATAATACGCGTTAGTAAAAATTCTTTTGTGAACTGGTAACCTTTATCGAGATAGACCGCTCCTACTACAGCTTCAAAAGCATCTCCCAGCAATGATCCTTGTTTGGATGGATAAGAGATCATACGAGAATCGTATTGAATTAGCTTCTCGAAACCAAGCTTTCTAGATAGCAAGTTTAAATTAGCGCGAGAAACAATTTTTGAACGCATTTCGGTTAGAAAGCCTTCGTCTTTGTAGGGATATAATTTAAAAAGAAGTTCTGCAACAACTGAACCTAACACAGCGTCTCCAAGAAACTCTAATCGTTCGTTGCTATTTTTAACACCTTCTTTAATTTGTTTTGCAACTGATTTGTGTCTAAAAGCCATCTGATAAAGCTTAAGATTCCCTGGAACAAAACCCAGAATATTTCTTAACTTTTTATAATATTCTCGATCACGAGAAATATAGAGCTTATAAAATCCTATAGACATAACATATCTGCAAAAAAAGAAGAATAGGTAGTTTATACTGAAAACTACCTATCATCTTTTTATATCTTCTTCAATAGTAACCTATGGTTGGTATTTTTTTACAATAATTGTAGCGTTATGACCGCCAAAACCAAACGTATTACTTAAAGCTGCGTTAACTACACGTTTTTGAGCTTTATTAAATGTAAAGTTTAATCTATTGTCTATCTCCGGATCATCAGTAAAGTGATTAATCGTAGGAGGAATAATATCGTTTTGAACAGCCATTATGGAAGCAATTGCTTCTACAGCACCCGCAGCGCCCAATAAATGACCTGTCATAGACTTTGTAGAACTAATATTCAGCTTGTAAGCATGCTCACCAAACAAGTCAACAATAGCCTTTGTCTCGCTTACATCACCTACTGGCGTAGAAGTTCCATGCACATTGATATAATCAATGTCTGAAAAATCCATCCCTGCATCTTTAATAGCCATAGTCATGGCTAACTTGGCGCCTAGACCTTCAGGATGAGAAGCTGTAATATGATGTGCATCAGCGCTCATACCACCACCTACTATTTCTGCATAAATCTTAGCACCACGCGCTAGAGCGTGCTCTAAACTTTCCAAAACTAATGCGCCCGAGCCTTCGCCTGACACAAAACCATCGCGGTCTTTATCAAAAGGACGAGATGCCGTTTTCGGATCATCATTTCGAGTAGAAAGAGCATGCATAGCATTGAACCCTCCAATACCGGCTTCATTAACTGTTGCTTCAGAACCACCTGTGATGATTACATCAGATCTACCCGTGCGGATATATGTGAATGCGTCAATCATCGCGTGTGTAGCGGAAGCACAAGCTGATACAGCCGAATAATTTGGACCTCTTAATCCATGTCTCATCGAAATATGACCAGGAGCTATATCAATCAGCATACGAGGAATAAAGAACGGATTGAAACGAGGCGTACCATCACCTTTAGAATAATTTACAATTTCTTCTGTAAATGTAGTAAGACCACCAATACCCGAACCCCATATAACCCCAACACGATTTCTATCTACTTGATCAAAGTCTAAACCAGCATCCTTAATTGCCTCATCTGTTGAAGCAATAGCATACTGAACAAAAGGATCTACTTTACGTGCCTCTTTGCGATCCATATATTTATGTGGATCAAACCCCTTTACCTCACAGGCAAACTGAGTTTTAAATTTCGACGCATCAAAATGCGTAATAGGAGCAGCTCCACTTACACCATTAATTAACGACTCCCAGTACTCTGGAAGTGTGTTACCAATAGGTGTAAGTGCACCTATTCCTGTTACTACTACTCTCTTAAGCTCCATTTAGTATGTTTGGCCTAATAAAATTAGTTAGTTAACGTTTTTTTCCAAATAATCAATTGCTTGACCAACAGTACTGATGTTTTCAGCTTGGTCATCAGGAATTGCAACGTTGAATTCTTTTTCGAATTCCATGATCAACTCAACTGTATCAAGTGAGTCTGCACCCAAATCATTCGTGAATGAAGCTTCTGGTGCCACTTCGTTTTCGTCTACACCTAACTTTTCAACGATAATTGCTTTTACTCTTGATGCGATATCTGACATGATTTTCTAATTTAATTGTTTAATAAATCTGTGCAAAGAAAAATAATTTTCACCAAAAAACAAACCTTTTTAATTTTTCAATAAAAATAAAGACCGTAACTAATAGACTAACAACCATTTAGCCTGAAAAACTATTATATAATAATGTATGTAAAAAGTACAATATTTTACATAAAAAATATTTTCACCACTTTTTCAGTCAATAGCCCTTAGAATTAAACGAGATATATTGTATTTTCGTATAACATCAGACTAGAATATAAAATTGAGCAAAATAACTTTTAAACTTGACAATGATATTGATAGCGAACTAGACTTTAACCTCATTGGCATCAGCTCATCATTAAGAGATTACAGACTATGTCATTTTATCAATAAACACACTGGATTAAATTTCATTTTTGGCAAAGAATCCCCTATTGACCATAATGGATTTATAAAAAGTAAATCTACTGAAGAATTAGATTTTCACATAATCTACGACCTTACCAAAGGTAAAAATAAGAACGAAAACAAGCATCATTTTCAAATGTATCGATGTTGTTGCCAAAACTTCAATTACGAATACTACTTACTGAACAATAAAAGTATTGAGAATGGCGTATTAATACCTGAAGCATCTAATTTTGACTACTTTATGATAATTAAGCACTATATTGACGAAGAAGATTTAAGTCTATTAATAGACAACTTAAAATCTATTGATAATATATTGATAGTAAAAGAAATTGACCCAATAGTATTGAAATCTAAAGAAAATCTGATATTTTAGCAGATTATTTTCTAAGTGTACCTTTTACACTAAAAAAAGAAGCCTCATACATTGTCCGTCTTGGATTAGAGAGTTAAAAATTCAAGTGACAATAAAAATTATATTGACTATTACATGAAAAAGATTCAAAAAAGAACTAAAATAGTAGCGACGTTAGGCCCTGCCTCCGCTAAGAAAGAAGTTTTAACCCAAATGATTGCTAAAGGTGTTGACGTATGTCGACTAAACTTCTCACATGGTAGCCAAGAAGACCAC
>CANRHE010000095.1 GCA_947630335.1 uncultured Sphingobacterium sp. | reverse complement strand
GATAAATAATGTAAATTTGTCTTTATGAGTTCGCAAAAGAAAGTTAGGGTGCGATTTGCACCTAGTCCAACAGGAGGGTTACATTTAGGAGGTGTTCGTACAGCATTGTTTAATTACTTGTTTGCTCGTCATCACGGAGGTGATTTTATCCTTCGTATAGAAGATACAGATCAGACTCGTTTTGTTCCCGGGGCAGAAGAGTATATTAACGAATGTCTTAATTGGTGTGGCATTTCACCAGATGAAAGTCCACAAAATCCTGGTGCTTATGGTCCTTATCGTCAAAGTGAACGTAAAGCTTCCTATAGACAATTTGCTGAGCAATTAGTGAATGATGGTTATGCTTATTACGCTTTTGATACCGCAGAAGAGTTAGATCAACAACGTCAAATACAGCCTAATTTCCGATATTCACATGAGAATCGTTTGAGTCTTCGTAACTCATTGAGTCTGTCAGCTGAAGAAACAGCTCGCTTATTAGAAGAGGGCGTTGCACATACAATTAGAATCAAGATGCCAGAAGAAGGTACAGTTTCTTTTGAAGATATGATTCGAGGACGTGTTACATTTGAAACAAACTTGGTAGATGACAAGGTTCTTTTGAAGGCAGACGGTATGCCAACTTATCATTTAGCCGTGGTGGTGGATGATAGAGCTATGCAAATCTCTCATATTTTTAGAGGAGAAGAGTGGTTGCCTTCTGCACCAGTTCATATATTGCTATGGGAATATCTAGGATGGGGTAGTGAAATGCCAAGTTGGGCTCACTTACCTTTAATCTTGAAACCAGATGGTAATGGCAAGCTGAGTAAGCGAGATGGAGATCGTTTAGGATTTCCGGTTTATGCTATGAATTGGAAAGATCCCAAAACTGGAGATCTCACAAAAGGTTTTCGTGAGTTAGGTTTTCTTCCTGAAGCCTTTGTAAATATGCTGGGTGTGTTGGGTTGGAATGATGGTACCGATCAAGAGTTATTTTCTATTCAGGATTTAATTGATAAATTCTCGGTTGATCGCATTAGTAAGAGTGGTGCTAAATTTGATTTCGAAAAAGCGAAGTGGTTTAATCATGAATGGATCAAACGATTAGATAACTCAATTCTCTTACCTCAGGTTGTAGCTGTTTTAGCAAGCAATGGCGTGAATCAAGTAGATGAAGAATATGTGGAAAAAGTACTCGTCGCTGTTAAAGAGCGTATGACATACGTTTCTGATTTTTGGGAACAATCTTACTTTTTCTTTCAAGCGCCTGTGTCTATTGATGTCGATGCTGTAAAACCTAAGTGGACGACAGAAAAAACTGCTTTCTTTGAAAATTTAATGAGTGATTTCGAATCTTTGGAGCAGTGGGATAGTACAACTTTAGAACCATTCTTTAAGGCTAAGGTAGCTTCTTCAGGAATGAAAATAGGTGAGTTGATGATGCCCTTTAGAATCATGTTAGTTGGGGGGAAATTTGGACCAGATGTATTCTTAATAACTGAACTTTTAGGTCGTGAAGAAGTAACATCCCGAATTAAAAAAGCATTGCCTTTATTTTAGGATATAAGAAAACCTTAGAAAAATCATTCTAAGGTTTTTTTTAGACAAGGGCTAAGCTTTCTTCATCTAACTAGAAGCTTAGAATTTCTTTTAAATCATTTTGAGATAAAGCTTTTACAAAACTTTCTTCTGTTGTGATTAGTGAATCAGCGAATGACTTTTTACGATTTTGCAGAGCTACAATTTTTTCTTCCACGGTATCTCTTGTGATGAATTTATAAATAAAGACATTACGTGTTTGTCCAATGCGATGACTTCTATCAATAGCCTGTTGTTCAACAGCTGGATTCCACCAAGGGTCTAATATAAAGACGTAATCAGCTTCTGTCAAGTTTAATCCGACGCCCCCTGCTTTAATTGATATAAGAAAAACTTTTATCTTATCATTTTGCTTAAATTGATTTACAGTCTCCTCCCGGTTGGAAGTAGCTCCATCTAGATAAGCGTAAGGTATTTGCTCTTTTTCGAAGTATTCACGAAATATTTCTAAATGCTTAACGAATTGAGAGAATATGAGTACTTTGTTGCCCTCAGATGATATTGAAGATAACATCTCAATCACCGCTTGAAACTTGCCAGAACCTTTATTGTAATCAGTGTCTGTCATTCTAGGATGATTCGCCATTTGACGAAGTTTAGTCAAGCCTTGCAATAGTGCTATTTGCGATGCCTTAGATCCACGTTGTAATGCTCCATCTAAGAGTGCATTACGATATTCAGATTTTGTAGACTCATAGCGTTCACCCTGGCCTTCTGTCATATCACAATAGATAATTTGCTCCGTTTTAGGAGGTAGTTCTGTGGCTACTTGGTTCTTTGTACGTCTTAAAACGAAAGGCTTTATTATGGCTTGTAATCGCTTAGCAACGTCTTCATCTTTTTTCTTTTCAATTGGAAACACAAATTCTTTTTGAAAAAAAGAATAACTACCTAATAGACCTGGATTTGTAAAATGCATTTGCGACCATATATCTGATACCGAATTTTCAATAGGTGTACCACTTAATGCTAGTTTATGTCTGCTCTTAAATAGTTTTATTGCTTTAAAAGATTTGGAGGTAGGATTTTTTATATTTTGACTTTCATCTAAGATAATGTAATTAAAAAAGAATTTACTTAAAAGCATTTCATCACTACGCGCTATACCATAGGTTGTAATTACTAAATCAAAATGCGTAAACGCGTATGGGTCTTTGAATCTATTTGTGCCAGTATGTAGTAATACTCGTAATTCTGGAGCAAATTTATCAGCCTCTTTTTGCCAGTTGTATACTAATGAGGTAGGTAACACAAGCAAAGATGTTTTGGTTTGATCAGTCAAATGGAGTTCTTCTTTTTGACGTTGTAATAGAGCTAAAGTTTGTATAGTCTTACCGAGCCCCATGTCATCCGCTAGTACACCACCAAACTTAAATTCCTGTAAGAAATGAAACCAATTATATCCTGCTTGCTGATATGGGCGTAATTCGCCTAGGAATTTTTGAGGAGTAGGGATTTGCTGAATTTCTTCAAAGTTAGATAAGTTTTGAAGCTTGTGATTCATTGTTAATGCGGTATGCTCCGAGATTTCATGTAATAAACCTATATGATTCTTATGTAGTTGTAAACTTCCTTTTTTTATTGCAAATTGAAAAAGATGCTCGTATTGTGCAAACCATTCTTCAGGTAGTATGGCGATCTCACCATTAGGTAATTGAAACTCTTGTATCTTATTTAATATATTGTCTCTTAATTGGATAAAGGGTATTTTATAAGGACCGAAATTGGCAAATGCGCGAACGTCAAACCAATCATTATCTTCTACAACCTCGATGTCTAAGCTTGTTCGACCTATGAAAAAGTTTTTATCTTCTGTAGTATGTTCAATTATAAATCCTTTTTCTAACAAATTTGGTTGGTTATTATTAAGCCAATCAAAGATATTAGGGGATATCGATTTATCTGTCGTGTAACTTCCGAACAAAGCATTTGTTTTTAGTAAACCTAGTTTCTCCAAGAATAAATGAATATTATCTTCCCAAATACTAGAACGTTTGATTCTAGTGAAGGTGTAATAATCTGTCTCCTTATTATAGTCTAACTTGACGGATATTTTATGCTCTGTACTAGGGGAAAATATATGCTCACCATAAGCGAAAGTTAATTGCAGATGGGAGACACCATCTGGTATATAATTAATCGTAAGTATTGGCTTGGCACTTTCTTTTATCGTTTTTATTTCGAAGCCTTCAGCATACACGTGATGTTTTTCTATCAGTCCAATGACAAAGGTTTCAAAATATTTTCTTTCAGTATTTTTAGATACTGAAATATACCTTCTATTCAGAAAAGGAGTTAGTTTTTTGCCCTCTAGAGGCTGATCAAAATGATATAAAGTATTATCTAGTAATAACCATGCTTGTGTATTAACAATGACTTCTGCATTCCTGAACATAAACTCCATTCTATGCCCTTGGAACTTAAGGGTTGGGAAGTAGCGAGTTTCTTCATCGTTTCTTCTAAAATGAAACAAGATAGAGGTGGGTTCTTTTGCAATGTGAATTTCTTGCTCGGCCGGATATCCATCTTTAGTATTCATTAAGAATATAGGTTTATCACCTATTAGAGCAAGTACTTTCAAAATTTTCACCTCTAATTGAGGTCGTATAAACTCATATAGCTTATTGTCAAATATTTTTCCAAAGTAATCAGCAGGCCGTATAGGCTTCTTATGAAACTTTTTTATTACATGAGTTTGTTCTATTTCATCCAGTTGCTTAATGATTTTAATATCTATGTCATCTATAACAGATTTAAACTCTTCTATCGTGTTAGAGAATACTCTTTTATAGGATAACGATAAGCTTCCGTTAGAATTAAGCTGTACAATGTGAGGCTCTATTAAGAATCCTAAATAAGGATGTTTCCCTAATGAGTAGATTAATTTGTAAGGAAGTTTAGTATCTATCTGTTGCATTAAAAATAACCAAGTCGTCTTAAAAAGGCATCTAAGATAACTTGAATTAATGGTATTGTAAAGTCTTAGGTATGATTATGACTCTAATTACAGTTTACTTCTATTTGTCCTTCAAATACTAATTGTGCTGGTCCTTCAAGCTTAATATTACTAAATCTTGTATTATCTCTGTAGAATGATATCTGTAACTGACCTCCAAGTACTCTGATGGGAACTACTATTTGACCTGATTTGTTTTCTTTAACAGCTACGACAATAGCAGCAGCGGTAGCACCTGTTCCACAGGCTAAGGTTTCATCTTCTACACCACGTTCAAAAGTGCGTAGAAAATATCCATTATTTTCTTTTTCTATGAAATTAACATTGATCCCTTTTTGTTTATAAATCTGATTATTTCTAATATCATATCCCAATTGATAGACATTCAGATCACTAAGATTTTTAACTTCTTTCACATAATGTGGCGATCCCGTATCTAAAACATAAGCATCTTCATCTTTTTCAATTTTTTGAACGTCTTGCATCTCAAGAATTACTTGATCCCTGACAATTGTAGCATGATGTATACCGTCAACTGCCAAAAAGACAGTCTCGTGAACGATTAAATTTAAGTCCCGAGCAAAGGCTACGATACAGCGTCCTCCATTACCACACATCGTTCCTATACGCCCATCAGCATTATAATATAACATCTCAAAATCGTGAGTTTTACTTTCTTGAAGTAACATGAGTCCATCTGCACCTATTCCGAATCTTCTATCGCATAGTTTACGCACCAAATCTTCGTTTTCTGCCTCAAAAACAGACATTCTATTATCAATAAGTATGAAGTCATTGCCGGCTCCTTGATATTTGTAAAACTTGAGAATTTTAGTCATTTATTTGCTCGTTATGTTGAAATTTAATATTCTTGTTAAATGAATTTTATAAGTGTTAAAACATGTTAAAAAGCTCTTTTACATGACTTTATTAACACTTTTTAACTGACATAAATTATGTCATGCATTGTGATGGTATTACATTTGACAAACATCGATTAGGTAATAAGTAACAGAGGTTTACAAAGTTAAATATTTTAGAGAACAATATTAATATGAAAAAGATAGGAATAACTTTACTAACTGCAGTTTTTGGTGGTGCAATCGCTATCGGGGGCTATAAATTATTTGAATCTAAGCAGTTTGAAAACATGAGTCTTACCGAGCAGCAAAAAGTTTTTTATGCGAGCAATGTTGTGGGCGAAATGACATCATCAACTGGTAATCCAGATTTTGTGGAGGCAGCTGCGGCCGTTTCTCCAGGTGTAGTTCATATCAAAGTCACTATGCCAGCTCGGACGAGCCAGCGTAGAGGAGGGGGCGGTTCGCCATTTGATATGTTTGAGGAATTTTTTGGTATGCCACAGCAACAAAGACGTCAAGCTCAGCCAAGACAAGCACAGGCATCAGGGTCAGGTGTTATATTAACTCCAGATGGCTATATTGTGACTAATAATCACGTAGTAGAGAATGCAGATAAAATAGAAGTTCAGTTAACCGATAAGCGGTCATACGAAGCTAAAGTTATTGGACGAGATGCTAATACGGATTTAGCATTATTAAAAGTAAATGCTTCTAATCTTCCTATCGTTAAAATGGGTAATTCAGATAACGTTCAAATTGGAGAGTGGGTTTTGGCAGTTGGTTATCCATTGAGTTTGCAATCTACCGTAACAGCAGGTATTGTTAGTGCAAAAGGTCGTCAGATTGGTATACTAGGTGATCCTCAGCAAAGAGGTTTGGGAGATGATGAGATTCCTGTTAATACCGCAATTGAGTCATTTATACAGACGGATGCTGTGATTAACAAAGGTAATAGCGGTGGTGCACTAGTCAATGCGAGAGGTGAGTTAATCGGTATTAATTCGGCAATTGCTTCTCCTACTGGTGTATATGCTGGTTATGGCTTTGCTATTCCTATAAACTTAGCGAAGAAAATATTAGATGACTTTAAAGAGTTTGGTAGTGTTAAACGCGGCTTTATTGGAGTTACTTTTACCGAAGTGAATGAGGCATTACGTAAAGATAAAGGAATTAGTGATTTGAATGGTTTATATGTTCAAGGCACAGTGAAAGGCGGAGCTGCAGAAGCTGCGGGACTTAAAGTAGGTGATATCATCACTAAAATTGAAGGCAAACAGATACTAAGCTCATCCGACTTACAAGAGCGCGTTGCTCGTCTACGTCCTGGTGATAAGGTAACTCTTACTTATAAGCGTGATGGAAAAGAAAAACAAGTTGCTGTAACGTTGAAAGCTGAAGAAGCAGTTAAGTCCGGAGCAGGAGATGTAGAGTCTAATGCTAGCGCAACAGAAATATTTAATAAATTAGGTGCTAGTTTTATTCCTGCTAGTGATGCCCGCAAGAAGGAACTAGGGGTGAGTTCGGGGGTAGTGGTTACTCAAGTACATCGCGGAGGTTTATTCGAGTACGGTGGTATTGAAAAAGGATTAGTTATTACTGAAGTTAATGGTACCCCTGTTAATAATGTGGATGATATTGAACGAGCACTGGGCAGAACGCAACGCGGAATGGTACTGGTGAAAAGTGTACCAGAGCGTGGATCTATCTATCAGTTTAGTATTCCTGTCAGATAATTGTAGTATAATTTAGATACAAGTATGGCCTTCTTTAGAAGGCCATACTTTTTTTGTTTTTACAGTTTTTAATAATGATTTTTACAACATGAAAATTTTAATGGTTTGCTTGGGAAATATCTGCAGGTCTCCACTAGCTCATGGACTCATGCAGGATGCAATTAATAAGAATGGATTAGATTGGATTGTTGATTCTGCTGGAACTGGCGATTGGCATATCGGAAACCCTCCAGATAGACGATCTGTAGCTGTTGCAAAACATTATGGTATTGATATTTCTGAACAACGCGCTCAGCATTTCACACAAGAATTGTTTGATGCGTATGATTATATTTTTGTGATGGACAAGCAAAATAAAGAAGATGTCTTACGTTTGGCCACCGATGATGATCAGAGAAGTAAGGTTAAGCTTTTTCTGTTAGATGATATTGTTCCCGACCCTTATTTTGATGACAATATGTTTGAGCCTGTATTTCATATGGTTAAAGAGCGTTGTGAACAATTAGTAGTAGAATTAAAAAATAATATATGAAAATAGCAGAAGTAAATGAGAAATGGGCTCAATTGCGAGAAACAATTGCGCAACAATTTGATATGGAATTGCCAGATCTAAAGGTCATGCTATTTCTTATTGGAGTACAAGAGTTGGGCCAGGGACCTAAGAAGTTCTCTAAAAGAGAAAAAGAGGAGCTAATGCATATTGCAACTTGTAGACTCTTTTCTGCCATGGGATTTTATGTTTTGGAGGGGGCTGATGAAGAGGGGTGGCCACATTGGAAGTTGATTAAACCGATTCCGAACTATACTTTACTAGAACAAGAGATGATATTGAAATCATTAATTATCGATTACTTTCAAGAAGTTACTTTAGCCTAATTTACCATATGAAAATTATTCTATCGACATTTTTATCTCTTTTTATATTATTAGCTGTAGCCCAAAATCCTCAACATTATTATGTGGAAATCAAGACAGGTAAGGGCGATATTATCATAAAACTATTAAATGAAACGCCTCTTCATAGAGATAATTTCAAGAAATTGGTAGAGAGTAGATTTTATGATTCTTTATTATTTCACCGAGTTATCAATAATTTTATGATTCAAGGTGGTGACCCCGACTCAAGAAATGCTAGTGATAATCAATTATTAGGTAATGGCGGTCCTGATTACAAAGTGCCTGCTGAGATTATAAAAGGTATTCATCATGAGAAAGGAGCCTTAGGGGCTGCAAGAGATAATAATCCTGAAAAAGCCTCTTCTGGTTCGCAATTTTATATTGTGCAAGGTAAGGTCTATACTAATCATGGGTTAGATTCTTTAGAAACTCTTAGGATGAAAGGTGTTGAATTCTCTGAGGAGCAACGAAAATCTTAT
This sequence comes from uncultured Sphingobacterium sp., assembly GCA_947630335.1. Classification (GTDB taxonomy): domain Bacteria; phylum Bacteroidota; class Bacteroidia; order Sphingobacteriales; family Sphingobacteriaceae; genus Sphingobacterium. Next base: position 1,566 of record CANRHE010000095.1, on the reverse strand, counting down.
ACTTCTATAGGAGGTACACCTCACTTAGATAGCAACTATACCGTATTTGGTAAGACGATCCAAGGAATGGATGTAATCGATGCTATCGCCAAGGTCCCTACAAATGATAAAGATAGACCTTTGGTCAACGAAAAATTTTCTATTCGTATGCTTACAAAAGGGGAGGCAGTGAATATTGAACGTAAACTAATGGGATTAAAGCCGAAAAAATATTTATTTGGTGGGGGCTCTAAGTCATATAATTTAAAGAAATGAAAGTAATTACCTACAATGTTAATGGAATTCGCGCAGCAATAAAGAAAGATTGGATTGGTTGGTTGACAAGTGTGAATCCTGATGTAGTATGCTTGCAAGAAATAAAAGCAAGTCCAGATCAAGTAGTCGAAATTCAAGAGTTAGAAGAATTAGGGTATCAACATTATTGGTATCCCGCACAAAAAAAAGGATATAGCGGTACAGCAATTCTGACTAAGCATACTCCGCGTAATATTGTTTACGGTTGTGGATTAGAAGAGTATGACTTTGAAGGACGTGTTATACGTATTGATTTTGATGACATATCAGTTATGAGTGTCTATTTTCCATCAGGTACAACTGGTGATATCCGTCAGGATTTTAAATATAAGTTTTTAGATGATTTTTATACTTATGTTCATGAACTATTACAAGAAGTACCTAATCTATTAATTTGCGGAGATTTTAATATCTGTCATCGCGCAATAGACATCCATAATCCAAAGTCTAATGCTAATTCTTCAGGCTTCCTACCAGAAGAACGTGCATGGATGGATAAATTTATCGAGTCTGGTTTTATAGATACGTTTCGTTCTATACATCCAGATCCTCATCACTATACGTGGTGGAGTTATCGAGCAGGCGCTAGAGGTAAGAATTTAGGTTGGCGTATAGACTATATTATGGCGAGTAATGGTCTCAAGTCTCGTATCAAGGATGCTTTAATATTACCGGATGCGGTACATTCTGACCATTGTCCTGTGCTAGTTGAATTATTATAAAATATAAAAGGAAGAACTTTAGTTCTTCCTTTTATATTTTATATGTTGCAGAGCATTTTTGAGTCTCTTCTATCTTACAACGTATTAGTGTTGTGTTCGTATTTGCTAATTGCAATGGAGCAATTACTGTAACTAGATGTTTAGCTATGTTCTCTGCTGTCGGGTTAAAGGGCACTATAACAAGACTTTCAGCTGTTATTTTTCTTAGTTCCTCTAGCATGGGATCTTCTTCCCAAATTAAAAACTTATGATCGTAATTATCCTCCAACCAGAGACATAGTTTTTCCTTAATTACGGAGAAATCTATCACTCTTCCGATACTATCTAGTTCCTCACTAGCTACCTCAAAATGTATTCTATAATTGTGACCATGAAGAAATCTACATTTGCCTTCATGCCCAACTACTCTATGCCCACATGAAATATCATGGTATCGTTCAGCTGTAATCATGGCACAAAGATACTACATAAAACTGACTAGTCCTGAAAAATAGATACAAGTTTTCAGTGATTAAAAATACATAAAATTATACAGTAGTAGCCAGTGGGT
>CANRHE010000094.1 GCA_947630335.1 uncultured Sphingobacterium sp. | reverse complement strand
TACGAGAATTATAATGGTATGGATATTACCTATCCCAATCCTGAGTTCTCAGAAGGTAGTTTTAACAATGGATTAAGCGAATACTTTGGGTTTAATAGAGAATGGACGTGGACTAATACTATTAATTATAAAAAAACTTTAGATAAACATAATTTCAATATACTATTAGGTACCGAAGCTATTGATAATCAATCAAGAGACTTGTCGGGTGGCCGTAATAACTTTTTTGTACTGAACAGTTTGGATTATTTTTATCTAGATGCAGGTACTACAGATTTTAGAAATGCTAGTTCTGGTGTCTTAGGATCTATGTTTTCATTATTCGGAAAAGTAGATTATAGCTTTAATGATCGTTATATTTTTAGCGCTACAGTACGTCGTGACGGTTCTTCTAACTTTGGACCGAATAATAAGTACGGGGTATTTCCAGGTGTAAGTGGTGCGTGGCGTATATCCTCAGAAGAATTTATGCAGTCTGTTGATTGGATAAATGACATGAAATTAAGAGCAGGTTATGGTGTTACTGGTAATCAACGAATTCCGTCTTATAACTATTTGAATCGTTATGCAATGTCATTGAGTAGTTCGGCTTATCCTATTTCAGGACAGGTAAAAAGTGGTCTTTGGTTGACAGATTATGAAAACCCAGATGTTAAATGGGAGCAAGTAAATGCTTTTAATATTGGGTTAGACTTTTCTTTGTTTGAAGGTGATTTTGATGGTAGTGTTGACTACTATGATAAGAAAACTAACGATATGCTTTTCCGCGTTCCACAGCCAGCTACAGCTACAGGAAGGGCTACACCTCCTTATGTGAACGTCGGTAACATGAGAAACCACGGTATTGAGGTCGCATTAGGATATCACTATGGACGTAAGCAGAATAAAGAATTTAAATTTGATATTTCTGGTACTATCTCAAAGAATATAAATGAAGTAGTAGCTTTAGCCCCATCTGTATCTTCTCAGATTTACGGAAACTTTAGAAGTATTTCTACAACAATCTTAACACCAGGTGAATCGTTTGGATCTTTTTATGGCTACAAAGCAATTGGAGTATATAAAGACGCTGCAGATGTTGCCAACTCACCTAATTATGGAGATGGAGATGCTAGACCAGGCGGCCTGAAATATGCTGATATTAACCATGATGGTGTTATCAATGATTTAGATAGAACGATTATCGGTAATCCTCATCCTGATTTTGTTTATTCTTTAGGCTTTAATGCTACCTATAAGAATTTTGATGCAGCTTTGTTTTTCTATGGGTCTCAAGGCAATGATGTATTTGATATGACTCGTTACTTTACGGATTTTAATGTGTTTTCTGGTGCAAAGAGTACTCGGTTATTAGATGCTTGGTCTCCTACTAATATGAATAGTACAATACCTTCCTTGACAACAGACGCTTCACCATACGAATATGCGACATCGAGCTATTATGTTCAAGATGCTAGCTTTTTAAAGTTAAAGAATCTTCAGATTGGTTATACATTCCCAGTTCAAAAAGTATTTGGTCAGAATACAGGGTTAAGTAAACTACGTATATATCTTGGAGCCACTAATTTATTTACAATAACTAAATATGATGGTATGGATCCTGAGGTTTCTGCTGCTCCAAGTGATTATCCAGCTATTGGTGTCAATCTTGGTACATACCCTCAAGCTCGTCAGTATTTGTTTGGATTTAGTTTAGGATTTTAATTAGACAATGAATTTTATTATGAAAAGAAAGATATTTTATACATCAATTATAGGGATGAGTTTGTTGATTGGAAGTTGTGGTAAAAGCTTCTTAGAGAAAATTCCCCAAGGTCAGTTAGTAACTGACCAAGTAGTTAATGAAGAAGGAATTGAAGCCATGTTAATCGGTGCCTATGGTATTATGAATGGTAATGTTAGTGGAACCTGGGGCAATTACGCATCTGCACCAAGTCAATGGCTTTTTGGAGAGGTGGCCTCGGATAATGCGCACAAAGGATCTGAGCAAACCGATCAGCCTGCTATGTTATTAATAGAAACGATGAATCCAAATCCTGATAATGACAACTTAAGAGCTATGTGGCAAGTCTATTATGAAGGTGTACTTCGATGTAATAATACATTGAAGTTCTTAATCGAAGATCAATCAGGAGATAGGGTGGTTTCTGCATCTAGGGCTAAGGAAATAGAGGGTGAAGCAAGAATGCTAAGAGCACATTATTACTTCTTTATGTGGCGTATTTTCAAAAACCTTCCTTATATAGATGAAAATACAACGATAGAAGAAGCTAAAGTAAAACCTAATGATGCAGATATTTACGGCAAAATAATAGCTGATGTTCAATTTGCTGTAGATAATCTTCCAGTATCTAAATATAAGGGTGAATCTGGGCGTATGGATAAAAACATTGCCAAGGCTTATCTAGGTAAATTATATCTGTATCAAAAGAAATATGATTTAGCATTACCATTATTTCAAGACGTGATAGGAAGTAAAGATTTGACTACTATGGCATTTACGGACAATTTTAACGTTGATAAAGAAGATGGTCCTGAAGCGTTGTTAGTTTCAAAACATGCTATTAATCCCGATGGATCAGCAGATAATGCCAATGTTGGAGATATGCTGAGTGGTATTTATGCGGCACCAGTAAGCTGTTGTGGTTTTTATCAGCCAACATTCGATTTAGTGAATGCTTATAAAGTCGATGCTAATGGACTACCATACTTAAATAATGAATACCGCAATGATCCTTATCAATCAGATTTTAACCTATCTGAAGAGGAGAAGAAAACGTATAAACTGAATGTTAATCTACGTATAGATCCACGTTTAGATTATACTGTTGGGAGAAGAGGTGTACCATTTTTAGATTATGGTATAATGGCTGGAGATACTTGGATACGTAAAGTGTCTGACTCAGGGCCATTTGTTGGGATGAAGACTATGATTAATCAAGCACAGTTCCCTGGTAATACCGTTGCGGGTGAGGCTTATATTACTGGATTAGATGTTAATATTATGCGTTTGGCAGATGTGTTTTTGATGGCTGCTGAGTGTGCAGTCGAGTTAGACCGATTAGATCTAGCATTGACGTATGTCAATGCCGTACGAAATAGAGCAGCCAAGATACCCGCCAAGAAAGTTAATGGGGTGAATGTTGCGGATTATGATGTAAAACCTTACCCATCTTTTGCAAATAAAGACTATGCACGTTCGGCGGTACGGATGGAGCGTAGACTGGAATTAGCAATGGAAGGACATCGTTTCTTTGATTTGGTAAGATGGGGAGTGGCTAAAAATGTTCTCGAAAGTTATTCAGCTTTTGAAGGCTCGTTTATGCCATTCTATAAGGGTTTGAACTTCAAACCTCACAATGACTATTTCCCAATTCCACAAACAGAAATTGATAGAAGTGGAGGAACTTTAAAACAAAATCCAGGTTATCAATAGTTAATAGTAAAAAGGCTCACATATAATGTGAGCCTTTTTACTATTTAAAGTTTTGATTACTTAATAATTATTATGATATTTATTGAGTAAACCGAATAGATAAACAATTTATTATATTAATTACTGTTAGCTTTTGCAAAAGCAAAATGGCCAATTTAACTGATTGTCTTTTAATCCAAAAGCTAAAAGCTTTTAGCTAGAGAAAAGTAAACCTATTATATTATGTGGAAACCTAACAAATACAAAAAAAACAGGAATAATCTGTGGATTATACCTTTTTCCCTTTTAGCTGTCAGTCATAGCTATACAAGCGCACACTCATTTAGTTTGAATGAGAATCAAATCAAAATTAATTTACTTCAACAAGTAACCTCTGGAATAGTAAAAGATAGTGATACTGGAAAGCCAATTGTAGGCGCAAGTATTTATATAAATGGAGCTAGTAGGGGCCAGACAAATAGTGAAGGTAAATTTACAGTGGATGGTTCTATTGGTCAGATGATTAAAGTATCCTTTGTTGGATATACTACCTTTGAAACCCAGATATCTAATACAAATATTTCTATATCTCTAGTTCCAGACGCTTCTTCTTTAGATGAGGTTGTTGTTGTGGGCTATGGTACTATGAGAAAGTCCGACGTTACTGGATCGATTTCTATGGTCAAAGGAGAGGACATGATTAAAGCTCAGAATTTTAGTGCAGTAGAGAACCTTCGTGGCAAAGCAGCAGGTGTTAATATTTACTCCAATTCTAGCCAACCTGGAGCATATGGCAATAGAGTAATTATACGTGGAACATCAACTATAAATGCTTCTTCTAATCCATTATATGTAGTAGATGGTGTTGTAATGGAGAACTTTCATTTATTAAATCCAAATGATATCGAACGTATAGAAGTACTTAAAGACGCTTCGTCAACAGCTATTTATGGTGCTAGAGGAGCAAATGGAGTGATATTAGTAACTACCAAAAGAGGTAATTCAGGTCAGGGCCAGACACTTAGTTATCTAGGATCCGCAGGAATTAGTTCGCCAGCTCGTTATATGGATGTCCTCAATGGTCAACAATGGGTTGATGCTTTTATGATTGGCCTTGAAAATGAAAATAAATATCAAGGAAAATCATGGTCATTGAATAAGGTAGATTGGTTTAATGACTCAAATTATTTTGATAATGCTGGGAATCCTCTTTATAGTACAGATTGGCAGAAGGAAGCCACCAGAACAGCATTTTCTCAAAACCATCAGATTAATATACAACAAGGCGGCAACAACTCTTCCGTTGGAGCATTTTTAAATTATACTGATAACCAAGGAATAATGGATAATACCTTCGCTAAGCGAGTGAATGGAAAACTAGCTTATGATGCTAAACCAAAAGAATGGCTATCAACAAGTGTTAATCTTCTTGTAAATCATACATGGTCTAGATATACACCAGAAGATGGTGGAGGACAAGACGCTAGACGGACAATGATTGAGATGTTACCTTGGTTACCTATTCGGGAACCAAATGGAGAATATACAAACTCTGGTAGCTCGACTATAAATAATGTATTAGGTTTTGAAGGCATGTCAAACCCGGTGTCTATTTTGGATTTACAGAAGAGAATGTCCTACAATACAAAAATATTCGGTAATGCGGCATTTACATTTCATCTTGCTGAAGGATTAGATTTAAAAACTCAAATAGGAGTGGATAATCAACGTAAGCAATACAAAGGATACTCATCAATAAAGTTGAATAATATTTCAAGACCGAATGGTTGGGCTGAGATAAATAATGAGGATGTATTGTATTGGCAAGAAGAAACTTATTTGACCTTTAATAAGAGTATTGACAAACATCGCTTAAACTTTATGGGAGGAATGTCATGGCAAGGGCGGACTTATGATTATAGTCAAGGACGCACAGAAGGGTTTGATAGTGATTTTTATGAGTGGTATAATATGGGGGTCGGTAAGACACCTTCTTCGCCTCAATCAAATTGGGATAAGTGGACTATGAATTCTTACTTCATTCGTGCAGCATATTCTTATGATAATCGTTATTCAGCTACTTTAACAGGGCGTTATGATGGCTCATCTAAGTTTGGAACAAATAATAAATATGCTTTTTTCCCGTCTGCAGGACTTGCATGGAATATTTCAAATGAGGAATTTCTTAATAGTAATGAAAAGATTAGTAATTTGAAGCTACATACAAGCTATGGTTTTGCGGGTAATTCTGAAATTTCTCCATATCGCTCACTAGCCAATATTTCTGCTGGCACCATATTACAAAATGGTAATCGAGTTCCCTTCTCTTATGTTGGGACTATGCCAAATCCTAATCTGAAATGGGAGAGAACTGGTCAGTTTGATTTTGGTGTTGAATTAGGGTTATTTCAAAATCGTTTGAACTTTGACATTTCTTTCTACAACAAGGTTACTAAAGATTTGCTTCTAGATGCCCCAGTACCTACAAGTACCGGATTCTCTTCAATATTCAAAAATGTTGGGTCCGTACAAAATAGAGGCTTAGATGTATTAATTAATGCCTATCCAGTACAGAATGATAATTTTTCTTGGAGTACTACATTAAATATGAATTATAATAAGAATAAAGTACTTAAACTAGGTAATAATAATGAAGATATACAAAGAATGTGGTGGGTTGGAGGAGCTAATCAAATCATTAGAGTTGGACAAGATTTGTATAGTTTTTATGGATATGTACGCGAAGGGATATATACAATTCAAGATTATGAAGCTGGAACAGCGAAGTTAGAACAAATAGGACGTGCAAAACGGTCAAGTGAAAAAACTATTTTAGGAAAAGGAACCCCAGATTGGACAGGAAGCTTTATAAATACTTTTAATTACAAAAATTTTGACCTGACTTTAGATCTTCAGTTTGTGTATGGTGTAGAGACTATGCAGCAATTTTACCATTCTGTTTATGACCGATTCGGTATTACCAATGGATTAACTGAGATATTGACTGATGCTTATAATGGTAGCAATCCTAATACAATGCAACAAGCAATTTATTTAACAAATTCAGGCCATGCTGGTCAAGATACTAATGTCGATTCTTCTTGGGTTGTGGATGGATCATATCTACGTGTTAATTTATTACAACTTGGTTATACTTTTAAACCAGAAATGTTAAGAGCATTGAAATTAGGAGGAGTTCGCATATTCGCATCAGCAAGCAATCCTTGGTTATTGACTTCAAAAGATTTTAAAGGATATGATCCTGAAAGTACTTCTCAAGGTGATCAGTTTGGACAGAATATCACTTTTTTCTCTTACCCAAGAGCGAAAACTTTTACGTTTGGGTTAAATGTTAATTTTTAATTACACTAATTATGAAAATGAATAATAAATATTTATATAATATATTTTTTGCAGGATGTGTATTGTTTAGTTCGTGCGAAAAGTTTCTCGAAGAGAACCCTCGTTCTGCCATCACTCTAGGACAATATTATCAGACTGTTGATCAAGCTGAAGGAAATATCAATTCTCTATATAGAAGAGGTGCCCCGACACGTTACTCTAATGCTGGAAGTGCTTATTTAGGCCCTACAGCCTCTATTAATTCAATGTTGACTGGATATTTTACAAATAGCTATGAAGGCCAAGAGGTAGTGTGTAAGTATGCTCGAGAGCTTACTCGTCAAGCAAATGTAAGTACGATATCAGGTACTATGAATGGTGTGTGGGATGGTTGCTATCAATCAATAAATATTGCCAATGGTGCTATTAAGCATATTCCTGCAATTAAGATGGAAGATGAATCAAAAAGAAAAGAATTAATTGCGGAAGCAAAATTCTTTAGAGCATATAATTATTTCTATTTAGTTAAAACATTTGGAGCTGTACCATTATCAATTGACCCTTATGAGTCGGATGACAACATGTATTTAGAACGTACTGATGTTACGAAGATTTATGAGTTAATTGAATCTGACCTTAAAGATGCTGTAATCGACTTACCAGCTAAGATGTTTGCGTCTAATGGACACAGAATTACTAAATATGTGGCAGCAATGACTTTGGCAAATGTTTATTTACAGCAAAGTAAATATACGGAGGCTACACAATATGCGAAAATAGTAATTGAATCCTCTCATGGCATGACCACTAACTCTGATTTAGGGATGAACAGTGCCTATAATAAACTTAGAAGAATTGATGATCTTGATGAGGTAATTTATGCTCAAGAATTTGATGGCTCAATAACTACAAGTTCATGGTGGCCAACCTATGCATTTAATTCGGCTGCAACATCAGTATTTAAAACTTACTCTATATTTGAGCGTGTTTATGGGCCTACTAATCAGTTTTTAAATGTTTATGAGAATGATGATCTTCGAATTCAACCTAATCAATTCTTTCATTGGGAATACACCAATCCTAATGACCCTACGAAGAAGTGGTCCTCAACGAATGCTGGTGTGTGGTATTTTTATGATGAAGACGCATTGTTAACTACTGGGCGAGGTACTAAAGATTGGAATCTTTATCGTTATCCTGAGGCCTTGTTAATAGCAGCAGAAGCTATAGCTAATTCGGCTGTTACTGAAGAAGCCGCTAACTATTTAGCAATGGTAAAGGCTCGTGCAACAATTAGTGGCAAAACCATTCTAGATTATAAAACCGAATTAATGACTTTGTCTAAAGAAAAATTTATTGAGGAATGCTGGAAAGAAAGATTGAGAGAATTTCCTTTAGAATTTAAAATGTGGGATGATATTTTGAGGACAAAAAAGTTCCCAATCATCTCTAATACTACTAAAGGAGCAGTTTCATTTGTCAATTTAATTGGAGCAACAAATGGCTCTGGAGCTACCTTTAAGGAGGCTGATTTGTTTTGGCCAATTTCAGCAGATGAAATTCAACGAAACCCAAGTTTAAAACAAAATCCAGGTTATCAATAGTTAATAGTAAAAAGGCTCACATTATATGTGAGCCTTTTTAATTACAAAACATCAATTCGAGACCCATCTGCACCTACTGCTTTGACAGACGTGAACCCATTCGGTATATGTACAATAGTCTCGCTAGCATCCTGCGATCCAGCACCTACAAAAGCTACTTTTATCATTTTATCACCTTTATATGTTTCATAAGCCACCGCATTAGGCCACTGGCTATTGTCGATGATTATTTTTTGATCTTGTTGGATGAAGCCTTGGTTTTTAATGCCACTAACAGGGTCAAGGTTACGGAAAGCATCTATACTATTGGCCGTTAAATAATGTAGGACTGGAGTATTTGGTTTTGGATAACGTTTAGCATAGTTTTTAATTTCCACAATATCATGAGGTGTAATCTTCATCTTTCCCACTGTATAATCATCAACGATTAAATCAATAGGAGCAAGTATACCTGATTTTTCGAAGAAGTCAGTCAGATCAAGTTTTGATACATCACAAGCATTTTTAACGAATTGTAGCTGATAATAGCTATCTTGACTTGCATTAGCAGTCGTATCATCTATAGCTCGGATAAAAATATCACCATAGAAATTCTTATTACCCCATTTCGTGTTTTTACCTACTTCTGCGAAGTAAAGTTGCAGTTGCCATAAAGGAACTAATTTTACAAAGTGATCTCCCCCCCAATCTCGTGGACGTTCACGCTGCCATCGGTCTGGACCAGCCTGAGTCAACCATGGCTGCTCATTCACAAATGCGGACTCCATATACGAAGTTATTCTTCCTCCTATTTTGGGTTCGTCATAGTCTTTAAGTTTTTCTCGCTCCAACTTAGGTTGTGTCGGATTATACAAGTATTGCGTCCAGACAGAATATATGTTATTCGTCACTTCAGTTGTGCCTACCCACTTCATGTTGGGGCGTACTTGGTTGACATGACCAAATTCGTGAGCTACTCCCCAAGAGTTCTTTCTGAGATTAGGGACATTAGCGACATCCTTCATTGTGTTTTCATGAAATGCGGCACCAATACCATCCGCATGCATAAATCCTTTCCATATCACCCGGCCAAACATGTGGTTTTTTGGTTCTCTTTTATATTTGACCAGTCCCATTATTTCATGCTGTATATTGATGATCGAATCATACAATTGCAATAGTTCCACACCATTTTCAGGTGAATTATTTTTTAGGGCATTGACAGAATAGGCAAGATGTACCTTTTTACCTACTAAATCTATGATAGGACCTTCGGCATTGGCTAACATCGCTTGGTATTTTTGATTATTATCTTTTGTGATGTCAAATACGCCATTCACTTTACCCGAAAGAATATGAATATTTATTGGATTAGTCTTTTTATTACTATCTGTGAAATATTCAATATAAGAGTTCCCCTTATTAGTAACGATGAAGGTATTTAAACCTTCTTTTAAGGGATATTTACTTTGTTTGAAGTGTTCGTCATCCCAATTGACAACGACTAGGTTTAACTTTTGACCTTTAGTTTTGTCTACCCAAATCATTGCTTCTTCACCTTTAGCAAAATATATTCCTGTTGGGTTTTCATATTGAGAATAGGGACTCGTTTTTAATTCTTTAGCCAAGATTATTGGATCTAAATAATTATTGTATGTTTTATAGCGTTCTTGAATAGGGTATGATTTATCAGCAATTTGTTGAGCTACATTTTTCAATATGGGTGACTCCATATTTTGAATTTGAGTAGCTGTCAAGCTCTTTTTTAGAGTAGTGAAGTTCTCTTTAGCGAATATATTTAAGTCATC
>CANRHE010000093.1 GCA_947630335.1 uncultured Sphingobacterium sp. | reverse complement strand
CATCAAAAAGGAGGTGTAGGAAAAAGTACACTAGCGTTAAATTTAGCGTATTCATTTGCTAAAAATGTGAATACTATATTAACCGATATAGATCCTCAGGGATCAACGATACAATTACAAGGTTTAATTCCAGACGTAATCATTATCCCATTTAGTAATAATATATACAATCAAAATTTTGAAGCTTTATTTATAGATACTCCGCCGTATTTGATGAATGAGATGTTGCCTATATTCTTAAAGTCTGATTTAGTAATTATTCCTACAAAAGCAGGTGTTCCTGATATAATGGCGATACGCTCGACTGTTGAGCTTGTAAAAGAAGCTCAAAAATCAAACAAGAAATTAAAAGCAGCTATAGTTCTAAATATGGTAAAGCCTAGAGCGAGTATTACCGAGCAAGCTAAAGAACAACTAAAAGAATACGACTTACCTATTATTGGAGAAATAAGAGACCGTGTAGCTTATACGAATACCTTTCTGACTGGAGGAGTTTTAACAAGTTCAGATGAAAATGCTAAAGAGGAAGTAAGAAAGTTAACAAGTGAAATTTTAGAGTTATTATAATGGCAAATAATCCGTTCGATAAATTGAAACAAGTAAAACCTAATGATGTTCCTAAACAAAAGGTTGTACCTGTAAAAACCAATAAAAGAGATAGTGAACAAACTTATACTTTGTGGTTAGATAAAGAGCTTATAAAAGCCCTAAAACTTAAAGCTGTTGAAGAGGACACAAATGTAAAATTATTAATTGAGGAAGCTATAAGGCAGTATTTAAAGTAATAACGTATTTACGTAAATACGTTATTACTTTAAATACTTATCTTGGTAAGACCCCTTTTTTCTGATAAGTCCCAATGATATAAGCAGCAGCATTTTCCACGTTTATTTCTCCTTTTTTAGCCCTCTCATTTACCTTCTCTACAAACTTTATAAATTCATCAAACCCATTTTTAACAATTAATTCAGCATACTCTTCGCTAATGCCATAAGCCATAATAGTTCTTATGTTTTTTTGTTCATTAACAGGAATTTTATAATCGATTTCTAGTTGCTTAGGTTTGTCCTTATGTATACTTACATATATCTGAATATATTCATACGAACGTCCACGTTTATATAACTCATAGTCGAAAGATATATCCGTATTTTGGTTTATTTGTCGTTTAGCAACATCTAAGACTTTCTCTTTAAGTTGGCCTATTTGAGTGTATTGTTCTTTTCCTTTTTTATCAACAAGGCCAAGCATTTGCTTTAGTTCAATAATTGGAATAGGTTTTGGAAATCTTCCAATTGTACGCCATTGACAAGCTAGCATATACAGGCGTTTTGCATAGCTTGAAGTACAACCTAATACGGATCTTAATTGAAAGTGTGTGAAATTATTTTTAAGTTCGAAGAATAATGGTTTTGCGGGCTCTGAAATCATGACTTCAAAAGCTCCTTTACCAATTAAATATTCTACTGATTGAAATAGCCAAATTTGTTTATAAGATCCAGCCTTTTCAATTTCAAACATTCTTGAACCAATATCTTCAGTTGATTTTCTTAGTTGCTGATAATTCCATTCTCTACCAGTAAGTAATTCTATATCCTTTGCTCTAATTGTATACGTTAGTTTATCCTCTTCTAAAGAAGAAAGAATCATAAAGAGAATATCTAGCTGACAAGCCGTAAAATCATAGCGACCTGAAGTTATAGCATTATGTTGTTTATAATGCTTTTCGCCTAAAACTTCTGCTTCCTCAATAGTTAACAATTCCATATAAATTCTCTTGTTTGTATCTCATTATAAAGGTAATTAAAAAAAACACAATTAAAAAACACTGATTTAAATAAAAGATATTTTTAGCTTATAAAAAGTGTTTTTTAGCTTATAAAAAGTGTTTTTTAGCTTATAAAAAGTGTTTTTTAGCTTATAAAAAGTGTTTTTTAAGTGCGTAACTTGCTGATTTACAAGCTTCCCAGAGCTCGTAAAGTAATTAAATATATTAAAATAATTAAAAAAACGTTTGTACCTTTTTTAGGTCAAAAATCGAAGATTTTTGTATTTAAAAATGACTTTTTGACAGGTTTTACACTTTGAAAATCAACGAAAAAACGAAAATTTTAAAAAAAGGGAAACCTGGCGGTGAGACTTTTATCATTTTAAAGTAATTTATATTTGATTATCAGTTGTTTGTATTTTGTATGTTATCTTTTTATAAGACTTATAAAACCTGTTTTTAGGGAATTTTTCTATTTACTCCCCCTTCACGTTGTTGGCTTGCCTCTCTTCGAGCAGGCGCTACCGCCCTTCGGTTGCTGTTGTTTAGGGAAATGTGTATATTTGTGTACTATTTTGGTACGCAAATATTTCGAATTATGTTAGTTATTACATCAAGAGAGTTTCGAGAGAATCAAGCGAGCTACTTTGATCGAGTAGATCAAGGGGAGGAGATTATGGTTCAGCGTAAAAAGAATAAGGCTTATAGAATCATTCCTGTAACCGAAGATGATACGCTGATGAGTAAGGAAGAGTTTTTTGCGAAGCTCGATGAAGCTCGCGGAGAGGTTAAAAATCAGCAAACCTTCCGCATGGCTGAAGGAGAAAGTTTAGATAACTTTTTAGATCGTATTAGTTCTGATGAGTTATAGTATAGAATTTTCAAAAGTAGCGATTAAAGGTATTGCTAAATTAAAAAAATCGGAACCCCAAGCTTTCAAGAAGCTTGTTAAGTTAATTGAAGAGTTAAAAGAACACCCTAAAACAGGCACAGGTCATCCTAAACCCTTAGGTCAGGATAGAGTAGATGAATGGTCTAGAAAAATAAGTGATAAACATCGCTTAGTGTATGCTATCGAAGAAGAACGTATCCTTGTTTTCATTTTAACAGTGTACGGCCATTACGAGGATAAATAAAAAATCACCGGATGAGGTAAGAGGGAAGCGCTGTTCAGGAATAAGGCAATTTGTTTTTTTATTCCTCGAAAACAGCTAGCTCTCCAGGTGCTACATTGCAAAGAGGTTCACAGGACCTCTTTTTCATTTGCCCGCTGTCGACCGAAAAAAACATCGCCTCAATAGGTTCTCTGTCGTAGAACCTATTGATTCTTAAGTCTTTTTCTGCTATCTTTATTTCGGAGGAAAGATCGAGAAGTGTCTAGCGCCGTACAAAAAACGCGTTCCCGCCTTTTTTGTCCTTGCTTCGACTTTCTCGTTTTGTTCCCGAAGGTCACAAAAATACCCCTCATGGCAAAACGCACCGAGCGCATCGAGATGCGCGTGAGTCCCGAGGAGAAGATGCGCTTACGCTATCGTCTGTCGGAGACTAATCTCGACACGCTTGCCGATTATATCCGAAGCATGGTCTTAGGCTATAAAATCGAAAGCAAGCTTTCTACCGAAGAAAAACAAACCCTTGGCGAAATAAAGAATGGGCTTCATGATCTGAAGCGGCTTCGCAACCTTATTCATCAGGATGCGCGGGCGGAGCTATTGGATCAGTTGGATGATGTGTTGAAACGTATAAGCAAGATACTAGATGATCGCAAAATGTAAAGCCGTAGGTGGTAGTGCTGCAGGAATGGCCTACCTGTTCCAGGACAAGGAGGATAAAACCAAAATTCGAGGATATGAGCTGGATCGTAATATGCTGATCGGGGAAAGCCCGAATGAGTTGATGTCGGAGCTGAAGGCATGGAATCGGGATAATGCCAAAGAGTTAAAGAATGGTGTTTTTTCGATGGTTCTTTCTCCTGCAGGGGAAGATGGAAAAGCTTTAAATGATATGCAATTGCGTAAGCTTTGTCAATCCTTTATGCAAGATACTTTGGGTATAGATCCGAGTACACAGCCCTATTATATGCGTGTGCATGAGGATACGCTTCAGAAGCATGTTCATATTTATCTACCACGTACCAATGCACAGGGAAAAACGATTAGTGATAAGCTTTGTCAATATCGTGCTATGAATGTAGCAGATCGTTTAGCAAAGGAATATGGCTTAACGCGTGCTATGGAAATCCAACGGGAGAATGTGCAGCAGCTTGCTATGGGTAGAAAGGAAATACAGTGTCAGTTGAACAAGGTGTTAAAGCATTGCAGAAGCTTTGAGGAGTTTAAAGAACAGAGCCGATCAGTCGGTGTGGAGGTTTTGGAGAGTATCAACAAGCAAGGGCAGCTGCAGGGCTACCGCTTAAAAATGGGAGATGTAAACTTAAAGGCTTCGCAGGTGGATCGTAATCTAACCTTGGGTAAGTTGGATAGTTTGTTTCAGCAAAATAGTATACGCATTGCCCAGGAGTTAAGTCGGGTTATTATTCCATCGTTTAGCCCTGGTCGTGATCGTGGAGGGATGCGTTATTAAAAAACAAATAGGATATGGCAAAGGTAAAAACAACGGCTACAGAGGATCAGCTTTCTGTTGTTGCGCAGCTGTTAATTGATACACAGAAGAATATTGTTGTTCTGCATGATACGATGACGAAGTTACAGCTGGATAAGGACATGTATAAGCGTTATTTTCTATCAGCTAGTCAATCTGTAGTAGAGGAGATAAAGTTGGTTACAGGGCAGGAAATAGCGACTATGGAGCGTATCTCAAAGGAGGTGGTATCTCGGCAGGAGGTTTCTATGCAAAGTATGGAAAAGGCTTTAGCTAATGCGCTCAATAGTATTGAGCAGGCGACACTGAAAAAGGTGACTACAGCAAGGCAGGTGTATTGGCTCGCGGGGATTGTGGCTATTGTTTTAGGTATTGCGGTGGTTTCCTTGGAAGTTAATCGTGGTTATGATCGTAAGGTTATTCAAGAATCTTTAGAAAAGACCAAGCAAGCTGAATTTATGCGAATGGAACTCATTCAATGGATGAACGAAAATCCAAAAGATGCCAAAAAGTTTAAAGAATGGTATAAAAAGGAAAGGATAAATATTTCTCTATAGTCATACTACCAATAATAGTTTTATAACGTTTATATAACCATGTTCTTTTTCCAAAAAAGCCTAAGTAAAATTTTACTTAGGCTTTAATAGTTATAGTGAGTTATTAAAAAATATAACTCAACAGCGCTATGATCTTGCGAAGGATTTATCTTTTAACATAAATCCTTCGCAAGATCATACGTGAAGTAATAAAATAATATGTATCTATTTGAAGGTTACTAATATTTTACTGTCTTTTGCATTTACACTGGAATTAGCATTAAGAATAAAAGGATTTGATGAATTATCCACTAGTTTTATTTTTGGTATCATAGTTCGAGATAGAGTTATTTTATTACCATCTATTGTTTCAAAGTCCAATTGAATCTTAATAACATATTTTTCAGAAATACCTCTGTTTAATAAAACAAAAGGCGTGAGAGGCTTTTGTAAAGTTTCTACTATTTCATAAGAATTTGCGCCAAATCCAGCATCTAGGATGACATTGTTTGAACTTTCATAAAGAGTTTTTTGTCCTTCTATTATTCCGCGTTCATCTGTGTTAATTATAGGTTCAATATTAGTATAATCTGATCTCCAATCACTTTTTCCATTTAGTTTGTCATAATAAAGGATTGAAGTTCTAACACTATAAGACACAATCTGACTCTGTAACTCTTGATTCAAAGTTACTTTTATTGAGTTATTGTTTAAATAATATCTTTTTTCTAACTGATAATAACCATTTACAGGAGGCATACCTCTATTCAAACCATATTTTCCTACAATTATTTCAGGAGATTCTTCAATAGCCCATACACCTATTGGATTTGAAGAGATGTTATTCCAATCTGTAGCATTATTACCTCCTGATGTTGTTAACTGACCACTTAAGTTAACTTTACCAGATGTACTGAATGAAATTTCTTGTTTACTTACATCTTGTTTATTAAACATACCTATAAAGCTTCCGAAAAGCGGAACAATGCCGCCGCTTATAATAGCCTTAACTCCTTGAGAAGCAATGTTTCCAAGTATATCTCCTGCTATTTTAATTGGCTTAGATGCAGTGCTGTCTTTTACTATATTACCCTCTACCCAGTTCTTTGCTTTCTCTCCAATAGTATTAACTTCAGTGTTTATTTTAGTCTTTGCAGGATTAGATGTGCCACTTCTTATAATATCTCCTTTAGAAAGAGAGTTGTAGTCACCTGAAAGGGTAATGTTGGCACTTTGTGTATTAAATGAACCAATTGCATATACAACATTATTAATGTTTGGATCATAATTTATTTCTGTTTCAAAAACATTCCATCCTCGTTTTATTGAATTTACACTTTCATTTAGAGTTAAGGTTGAAACTTCAATTTCTGATGAACTTTTTTTTCTATTACTAGGAATGTAAAATGTTCCTATATTATTATTTAAGGAGTTCGTTCCTTGAAAATGTATTCTCCAGAAAGTTCTTAAATCACCAGTTGTGATATCATTTTCCATATAATAAAAGACACGTACTATTCCTGTATATTTGTTCCTAAATAAAAGATAATTTTGACCAACATCTCCTGTACCTATAGTACTTTGAATTAATTCCCATCCATAGGATTTGTCTAGTGTGTTAATAATTTCTTTTGGAAAATTACCAGTTGCATCCTTTGACCATGGTAACTTAACAGGTTTTCCTCCAGATGATAATTGAATTTCTTCGGTTGTTTTCCAGTTGTCTAAAAAAGGATTATTCGTTATTAAGTAATTTTGTAAACCAACTTGTTTTGACATTTTATTTGAACTTTCTTTTTCAAAATAAATATCTTTATTACATGAGTTTAGTAAGGTTAAAGCAGCTAAAAAATTTAAGGATATAATTGCTTTTTTCATTTAGGTAATATTATTAGTTATTATTTGATATGCAATTTGAAAACTCAAAACCTATATTTTGGGGGCAAATATTATTAAGTAAATCACTGTTGTTGTAACGTGTTAAAATTCCTTCAGGAATATTTCCTGTTAGGTTATTTCTAACAACACTAAGAAGCACTTCGCTTTCACCAAATTCTTTTGGTATTTCTCCAGTCAACTGGTTATAAGATAAATTAAGATAGGAATATTTCAAGTTAGCCAATTCTTTAGGAATAGGCCCAGATAGAGAGTTTTGAGCGAAGTCAATGTCATGTATAATATCCAATAGACCTATACTTTTAGGAATCTCTCCCGCAAGCCCTAGATTAACGAGGTAAAGAATCTCGAGTTTTTTTAGATTTCCTATTTCTGTTGGAATATTCCCTCCTAGATTTTTACTGTGTCGTATAAAAAAAAACCTCAGTTTATTTAGTTTTACTATTTCTGCTGGAATTCCACCTTTTAGATTCGGATTTTCATCAAAATCCAATGACTCAAGATTATGTAAATCACCAATACTTTGTGGGATACTACTTAATCCAGTGTAATAAAGTCTAAGGTTTTTAAGTTTATTTAGCTTACCTATACTTTCAGGTATAGGACCTGTTAATTGCTTACCTACTAGACTTAATGACTCTAACTCTGAAAGATCACCAATCTTTGGAGTCAAAGTTCCAATGATTTCATTGATTCCAAAAAACCATAATTCACTAACTCTAATTTGATTATCAACGAGTTTTAAGGTAACACCTCTCCACTCTGATACGGGGCGTTTCAAATCCCATTTATCATAATAATTCCATCCTGGACCTCCCATTTCATGAAACATATCCACTAAGATTAAACTATCTTGAATACTTAAAATTGCTGGTTTTTCTTCTACCACTGGAGTATCCTTTGAACAGGATAAAATAGAAAATAAGGTTGACACTACTAGTAGAAGGAAAAGGGAAAGTTTGAAGTGTCGAATAAAACATATTATTGAATACGGCATAATTAAAATAAGGTTTTGGTAGTATTTTTTCAATAATAGGAAAAATTATTGAAAAACAATTAAAATATATCGTTTTCAATTTAGTTAAAGCTAGAGATTGTATTACTAGAACAGGAATATGAGGAGTTTTAAAGAGTAAGCATACCTGAATCATTCAAATTTATAGATAATAAATAACGAGTATTGATTTGTAATCATTTATTATCATGAAAGGCTCGTTTTATGAAACCAATTGTAACAAGCTGTTTCTGACGAAATAGTAGTGCTATTAATCGTCTTATTTAGTGGTTTCCTTATTTATGGTTAAATGAAATTACTTCTATTCATGATAACCATATTTGCAATAAAATCTTATATTTGATGTAATTACGTTATTATGTAAAAATGTATTAACGTAAATACGTATTTACACAATAGCATATGCCTACAATAATAACAATAGCACATCAAAAGGGAGGTGTTGGAAAAAGTACATTAGCTTTAAATTTAGCTTATAGTTTTAGTAAAAATGTACGTACTGCATTAACAGATACTGATCCTCAGGGGTCGATTATTCAACTTCAAGACTTGGTGAATGGAATAGATATATTGCCATATAATGCAGAAACTTTTAATCAAGATTACAATGTTATTTTTGTAGATACTCCTCCATATATCATGGAAACCATGAAGCCAATATTTGAACAGTCTGATTTAATTATAATACCAACAAAAGCAGGTGTCCCTGATATTATGGCAATACGTACAACTGTAGAATTAGTTAAAGAGGTAC
Organism: uncultured Sphingobacterium sp.; assembly: GCA_947630335.1. Lineage (GTDB taxonomy): Bacteria > Bacteroidota > Bacteroidia > Sphingobacteriales > Sphingobacteriaceae > Sphingobacterium. Next base: position 1,596 of record CANRHE010000093.1, on the reverse strand, counting down.
AAAAGACTAATAAAAGATTAAAAGCATGTATTGTTCTCAATATGGTTAAGCCTAGGGCTAATATTACAGATCAGGCACGTGAACAGTTAAAGAAATACAATTTACCTATTGTAGCAGAAATTAAAGACCGAGTATCCTATACTAATACATTCCTTACAGGAGGAGTACAGTCTGGCGGTGATGATATAGCAAAAAAAGAGATAGAGGCGTTAACAATAGAAATTTTAGAATTGTTATGAGTAAAAATCCATTTGATAAATTGAAGGAAGTAAAATCTAATGATGTTCCTAAGCAACGAGTTGTGCCAATTAAAGCGAATAAAAGAGATGGTGAGCAAAGTTATACTTTATGGCTTGATAAGGAGCTTATAAAAACCCTCAAAATTAAGGCTATTGAGGATAATACAAATGTGAAAAATATCATTGAAGAGGCTGTAAGAGTTTATTTGAAGTAATAACATAATAACGTAATAACATAATTATGTTATTACGTTATTATAATTTAGGTATTACACCCTTTTTCTGATATGCCCCAATAATATAAGCGGACGCATTTTCTACTTTTATTTCACCTTTTCGTGCTCTCTCATTTACTTTTTCTACAAATTCAATAAAACGATCCATTCCATCTTTTACAATCAATTGCGCAAAATCCTCACTTATACCATAAGCCATGATCGTTCGAATGTTTTTTTGGTCGTTAATAGGCATTTTATAATCGATTTCCAGCTGCTTAGGTTTATCTTTTGATAAGCTTACATATATCTGAATATATTCAAAAGAACGTCCACGTTTATACAGTTCATAGTCGAATGATATATCTGTATGTTCATTTATTTGTCGCTTAGCAACGTCTAAAACCTTTTCCTTAAGTTGTCCTATTTGAGTGTACTGTTCTTTTCCTTTCTTGTCGACTAGACCCAGCATTTTTTTTAGTTCGATAATTGGAATAGGCTTTGGGAATCGTCCAACAGTACGCCATTGACAAGCGAGCATATATAACCTTTTTGCATAGCTTGACGTGCAACCTAAAACAGATTTTAATTGAAAGTGTGTAAAGTTGTTTTTGAGCTCAAAGAACAAAGGCCTTGCTGGCTCCGAAATCATAACCTCAAAAGCTCCTTGACCTATTAGATATTCTACGGATTGAAATAGCCAAATTTGTTTATAAGAATCTGCCTTTTCAATTTCGAACATCCTTGATCCTATATCCTCTGTAGATTTTCTAAGCTGCTGATAATTCCATTCACGCCCTGTGAGTAATTCTATGTCCTTTGCTCGAATAGTGTAGGTTAGCTGTCCTTCTTCTAACGAAGAAAGGATCATAAAAAGGATATCTAATTGACAAGCTGTAAAATCATAACGTCCAGAAGTTATTGCATTATGCTGTTTGTAATGCTTTTCTCCTAAAACCTCAGCTTCATGAATAGTTAACAATTCCATATAAATACTTTATGCTTATACCAAAGATAATAAAAAAACACCAACAAAAAACACGGTTATAAATACGAGTGATAATCAGCTTATAAAAAGTGTTTTTTAGCTTATAAAAAGTGTTTTTTAGCTTATAAAAAGTGTTTTTTAGCTTATAAAAAGT
>CANRHE010000092.1 GCA_947630335.1 uncultured Sphingobacterium sp. | reverse complement strand
TATGTTATAAATATTTTAGGGAATTATGTTCCCGATGATATTACCTTGCTTTAGCCTCAGCTAACATTGTCATCACGGCATCTATTGTACTCTTTGCTGCATCTTTCATTTTATCAGGACCAACAAAGTCAGCATCCAAGGTTACTTCTTTCGACTTATCCTTATAGGTATATTTCAAAATATATCTAGGTACTTCTTGATTCATAGTACTATCTCGTTGACTATTAGTCATATTATCATCAACATTCCAAAAACCTAACTCTTGCGCTTTACGATGCAAGTATAACAAATCATCTTTACGCATTCTGACAGTATCTTTAACCAAAACATCATCTTTAGTAAGATACTGATATTCACCAGTTTTAGAGTTATATGTATTTACCATTTCACTTGGAGTACCGTAAGTAATTTCTATGGATTCAAAGTCTGCGTAGCGAAATGGAGCATTTTTTATCATTGCAGAATAATAAACTATACAATAAACAATAAAGGGAACGATTATACAAATCGCTAAAAAGATTTTTTTTGATTTTTCAGACATGATATACAAAATATGCTGGCAAAAATACACTTTTTAATAAGTATAGCAGAGCAGTAAACAAGTTTAGTCTCTCAATTGACAAAAATATTACTTATTAAACGGAAATATTGTATTATACACTATTTGTCCATCACCTTCATGAAGATAAGTTGTAAACTTACGTTGCCCCTCTTCGAGTACTATTACACGGGCGCCATTCTTTACCCTTTGATAAGTATTAGAACTGCCCGAAAAGCAACCATAAGCTAAACCGACACCATAGTAGTCTACTAAGTAATCGTTAATATGGTCATGACCAACAAAAGTTCCAATGACATCTCCTTGCTCTAGCATGGCAGCGAACATCCCTGTATTAATACTTGGATGACATTCCGCTTCATAGCGGACACCAATACGTTTATTTTTTAAATCATTAAAAGCGATGCTATACTCTGGCAGAGCAATATGAAAAAAAGCAAGGGCTGGCAATATTTTATTATTAGCTTTTCTAAATGCGTCACTTTGCTGTCTATACCATCCAATTTGCGAGTAAGTAAGCCAGCCGTACCCTTTAACATTCGATATAGTGGAGTAAGCATGCGAATCCATAATATAGAGTATGGCGGCATCCTTATTATCTTTATCTTTTATGGTGATCGCTCCGTTCATGTAGCCATCTATATTTTCAATAAAAGGAATTTTATTCAATAATAAGTTCTTTGTTGACACATATTCTGCAACTTGTCGTCGTGACCAATCTCCTTCATCATCGTGGTTACCAAATGTCACTAAATAAGGTACATTACGTGATATCACGACATCTAATACAGTATCCCAAGATTTTGCTATCTGTTTATGCCCAACTACAACATCACCCGTAAAAACTACTAAATCAGGCTTCTCAGATTCTATTACCCCCTTCATCATACCTATTGTAGACTGGGATCCTGTAGCCCCTTCAATATAATGCAAATCGGTAAATTGAATAATCTTAAACTTGCCGTCAGAATTAAAATGCAATTGTTGGGCAAATCCAAAATGCGAGATAAACAATAAAAGAAAAAAAATAAACTTCATAATAATTAGATTTTAGGAGTACCACAACGGGTAAAATATTTATAATACCAAGAATCCTTCAAGTTTGAAATAATTACACCACCTTTAGTAGATACATGCACAAATTTACCATTATGTAAATAAACACCAACGTGATCAATATTTTTACCACCAAACGAAAAAAACACTAAATCCCCTTCTTTCAACTCATTCTCATATTTTCGTTTGACTAAGTCTCCCATTTCGTATGATGTTCTTGGTAAACTCTTTCCGTAGACATTATGATATAATAGATTCACGAATCCTGAGCAGTCTACACCTTTTTTATCTACTCCCCCAAGGCGGTGAGGTACTTTGATCCAATCATCAATAAAGGTATACAAAGATTTATCAAGATTATCTACTGATACCGATAAGACATCAGCATAATACTGAACGACATTATAAGAGTGTTTTGATTTGGATGAATAAATACTATTTGTATTGAATTCATTAGAATTACCTCTACTGTGTGAAACTTTCTTTTTGGCACCGCAGCTTGAGAAAACGACGGAAATAACAACCAATATGTAGAGAAGAAATTTAATAAAGTTCGATTTGATCATACTATATTACTTTGTCATATAAATGCAAACACACGTAAATTTACTATTTTTTTGATATTTCTTCTATACTTTTGTGGCTATGGGCAAATTTAAGGGGGCTATAGCAGTTTTTGTAGGTGCTGCTAGCTTTGGTATATTATCAACTTTTGTTAAAAAAGCTTATTCTTCTGGCTATAGTCTAGGAGAAGTGACGGGAATTCAAGCATTCTTAGGAATGGTAATCCTATGGTGTTTACATTTTGTTCTTAACAGAAAAAAAAATAATCCAAAATATCCTCAAATTAGTAAAAAGTGGATTATACTATTATCAGGTTTCTCAACAGGAGCAGTAAGTATTTTGTATTATAAAACAGTCGAACTTGTACCGGCCTCTATTGCAATTGTACTCCTAATGCAGTTCATTTGGATAAGTGCACTAATTAATTACCTAGTCTTTAAGCAAAAGCCTACTAGGGCTGAGGCTATCGGAATACTATGTATTCTTGGCGCTACATTACTAGCAACAGGTGTATTCGAAGACAGCTTTAATAGCGTATCACTCATAGGGATAATGTATGGTATTTTAGCAGCTACTGCTTATGCTTTGTTTATTATTGTCAACGGAAAAGTAGGTAATGATCATCCTCCTGTCACCAAAAGTGCATTAATGGTAACAGGAGCTTTCATTTTTGTATTTGCAATTTTCAGACCTTTTAGTTTATTTGATATTGAAAATAATATTTCTCTCTATAATTTCGGTATACTATTAGCTTTATTTGGGACAGTACTTCCCCCACTACTATTCTCCTTTGGTATGCCCAAAACAGGGGTTTCACTAGGTAGTATTTTAAGTGCAGTAGAATTACCAGTTGCAGTTTCTATGTCTTATTTTATCCTTAAAGAACCTGTTAGTGGTCTTCAGTGGCTAGGCGTATTCCTAATATTGTTATGTGTAATTATAATTAATAGTTTTAAAAAGTTTTCATCCTAGTTTAGACATTATTTTTATATACAATCGAATAAGAATAATAGACAAACATATCAATACAATTATTTCCAAGCTAGAAATAATTGACTCCGGCGTTATTGTATTCATATTAGGTTATTAATAATATAGAATAAATATAACATATTTTTTACATTACAAAAAAATGAAAAAAAATATATTATATCTATCTTGCAGACAAATGAAAAAACTATTCACTTTATTTTTATGTATAACATACACCTTTGTTGCATTAGGTGGTTCTATTTTTATGCATAATTGTGGAGAGAATACTGTTCTTTCAATTTATGAAAAAGCTTCACACGAAGAATGTCCAATTTGTAATGCCAATGATAATACCAACAACATAAAAGTTGTTTGTAAAAGTGGATCATGTAAAGACATTGAAGTAAAGATTAATCAACTTGATAATGAACTTTTCTCAGCTAATAAATCAGAGAAATTTATAATTCAACCTTTTATTTTCGAACGGTTGTGGGTTGATTTATCTCCCACCACAATTACATTACACTTACACATTCCTTCCTCTCCTCTACTTTTATATTGCTCGAGTACAGACCCTCCGCAATACCTTTTAAATTGTAATTTCAGAAATTAGGATATTTTATTTGAAATGGTCTATGGTTTACTATTGTAAATTATTAGACACGACTATTTATTGAATAAAATATTAATTTACTAATTAAGAATATGACATTTAAAAACATATTGCTATTGCTATTCTTTGCATTTACGGCACAAATAGTTCTAGCTCAATCAGACAGCACAGCTACTTTTCAAGTGGCCGGTAATTGCGGAATGTGTAAAAAAAGAATTGAAACAGCGGCCCAAGTGCATGGTGTCACATCAGCTACTTGGGATATTTCAACAAAAAACTTGACGCTAAAGTTCGATCCCCAAAAAACCTCATCATTAAGCGTTCAACAAGAAATTGCTCTAGTTGGGCATGATACACCGAATTATAAATCTCCTGATGAAGTTTATAACAAATTACATGAATGTTGTTTGTACGATAGACTCTCGTCAGAAGAAAAACACGAGGAACACGAAGATCATGACCACGATCATATCATCACGGGTGTAGTCGTTAATGAAGATAATAAAGCTGCTTTAAAACCTATTGCTGGTGTAACAGTAAAATGGCTAGAAGGTCCTAATGTAACAACCTCTACTAACGAGAATGGTGTATTTAAAATAAAACATGAAAAGGGTAACAAAAACTTAGTATTTACTCATGCTGGTATGCAGGGTGATACAGTACAAGTTAAAAATCTTCATGAAATATTAGTAATACATGCTCAAAACAATGTATTGTCTGAGGTGATAGTATCTAGGAGAAAAAAATCTAATTATATTGATGCATTGACACCAAATCGATTAGAGGTAATTACAGCAAAAGAACTTTTTAAAGCGGCATGTTGTGATTTAAGTGAAAGCTTTGAGACCAACGCTTCTGTAGATGTGGTGAGTAGTGATGCTGTAACTGGAAGTAAACAAATTCAAATGTTAGGCCTTAGCGGTATATATACGCAATTGACTGTCGAGAACCTACCTGGGCCTCGAGGATTTGCGACACCTCTTGGACTAAATAGCATTGCTGGAACATGGATCAATTCAATTGAAATAAGCAAAGGTGTTGGGTCCGTAGTAAATGGTTATGAAAATATGGCTGGACAGATTAATGTCGAGTTAAAAAAACCTATGGATTCTGAAAAATTATTCTTTAATGCTTACGTCAATAGTATGGGGAGAAGTGATGTCAATCTTAATCTAGCGCAGAAACTAAATGATAAATGGGCAGTTGGATTGTTGCTTCACGATAATTTCATGCTTAATAAAAACATGAATTTTAGTGACAATGGTTTTAGAGATATACCTGTTGGAAATCTTTTTTCAGGAGTAAACAGATGGCATTATGAAGATGGTAAAGGAACAATTGCTCAATTTGGTGTTAAATTTTTGAAAGATGATCGTACAGGAGGACAAGTTGATTTTGACAAAAATACAGATAAAGGCACAACAAATAAATATGGAATTGGTTTTGACAATCAACGTATCGAAGGGTTTGCTAAAATAGGTTATGTATTCCCTTCCAATCGTTTACGTAGCATTGGGTTACAACTCTCTGCCTCTGATTACAAACAAAACAGCTACTTCGGTTTAACTAATTATAAGAGCAAACAAACTAGTGGATATGCAAATTTAATCTACCAAGATGTCATAGGAAGTGTAGAGCACAAATACAAAGTAGGTGCTTCATTAACTTATGATGATTTCAATGAGGATATCAACGCGTTCAATTATAAACGTAAAGAAGCTGTGTCTGGAGCATTTGTAGAATATACATATAGTCCTTCTGAAAAGTTTGATGCAGTTTTGGGATTACGTCAAGATTATAATTCTCTTTATGGCTGGTTTACAACACCACGTGCAGTATTAAGATACCAACCGGTGACTGGTAGCACTATTCGATTAAGTTCTGGTCGTGGACAAAGGACTGCAAACATCTTTGCAGAGAACATGGGTATATTTGCTTCGGGACGTGTAATAGATTTAAAAGGCTTAACAAATAATAATGATGCATATGGTTTAAAACCGGAAGTATCTTGGAATAGCGGTTTAAGCTTTGATCAAAAATTATCCATATTGAATCGTGAAGCAGGCTTTTCGATTGAGTATTTCCACACTAATTTTGAGAATCAAGTAGTTGTAGACTTTGAAGATCCTAGATCCATTTCATTCTATAATCTTGACGGCAAATCATATTCAAACAGTTTGCAAGCAGAATTCCGCTTTATGCCAATTAACCATTTCGAGGCGCGTTTTGCATATCGTTACCTAGATGTAAAAACAGATTACAAAGAAGGAAGATTAGAAAAACCATTACTAGCTAAACATAGAGGATTCATGAATTTAGCCTATAACTTACATAGTGGATGGAGCTTTGATTATACTTTGAATGTAGTTGGGAAGAAAAGAATTCCATCAACAGCATCAAACCCTATTGAGTATCAATTGAGTGATTATTCTCGTAGCTATGCAACAATGAACGCTCAAGTGACAAAAACTTTTGGACTAGAAAAGAATTTTTCAATTTATGTAGGAGTTGAAAACTTAGGAAACTATTACCAAAAAGATCCTATTCTAGCATTTGATGAACCTTTTGGGCAATATTTTGACACCAATTTATTGTGGGGTCCATTAACTGGTAGAATGTTTTATACTGGCGTAAGGTATCATATTAAATAATAGAAAAGGGGCTTTTAAAGCCCCTTTTCTATTTCTTTTAATGTTTTATAAAGACAGTTAGTGGGTAATCCAATAACATTTTCGTAAGAACCATTAATACTTAATACGCCTATTTTCCCAATCCATTCTTGTATTCCATAAGCACCTGCTTTATCCAAAGGTTGATAGGTGTCAACATAAAAGTCTATTTCTTCCATCGTTAATTTATCAAAAACAACCTCCGTCATAGATGTAAAACTCCATCTATCATTATTCAATTGAACCGCTACTCCAGTAAACACTTGATGTGTATTAGCACTCAGTTTTTGTAATGTATTCTTAGCATCATCCAAACTTATTGGCTTGCCCAATACTTCACCTTGGATGTCGACAACAACAGTATCTGCTGTTATAATCAAATGGTTATGAAATTCTACATTAGAGAAAGCATCCAACTTCTTTGATGCCACATATTCGGCAGCATCTTTGGGTAATATACCATTTGGTAATGATTCATCTATACTTTTAATTACCACTTCAAAATCTAGACCTAAAGAATGTAATAGCTCTCTACGGCGCGGAGACTGGGAGCCAAGAATTATTGGAATATTTTTTATTTTTGATAATATCATAATTGTTAATACCTAGATACTTTGTAAAAAGAAATCACTATGCCACTTACCTTGAAGTTTTAGCATTTTCTCTAACACTTCACGAACTACTCCTTCTCCTCCACTTCGGGTGGATATGTATTGACATAATTTCTTGATATCGTCAATTGCATCTGCTGGAGCTATAGCTGTACCCACATATTCCATACACTGATAGTCAGGCATATCATCTCCAATAAAAACAACATGCTCTTTATTAACCTTATACTTTGATAATAAATTAATAAGTAATGTTAATTTATCCTTGATTCCTAAATGTATTTCGGAAACGCCTAACATTTCTAATCTTTTTTTAACACCTAACGAATTCGCCCCTGTTATTACAAAAATTAATAAACCTTGCTTAACAGCATACTGAATAGCATAACCATCCTTTACATTGAAAGTACGAAGCTGTTGACCATCTTCTGTTACTAGAATATTGCCATTTGTCAAAACACCATCCACATCTAGGACGATACATTTGATATTTTTTAAAGTAGAATATATCATAAAATTACATCAAAGTTAGGACAAAAAACAGTAGAAAAAAAGGCTGCATTTACTCAAAAAAGACAAAGATTTAATGTATCAGTCACGAAAAATCATTTGCACGTCAGAAAACAGTTGTTTTTACAACTTTATAAGCTTAAAGTATTGACACGCATTGAATATTACAGTACCTTTGTATTAACAAAAGAGGAATAAATAACTCTAATGTTTATAAAAAAGTCTTTTCATAATTTAGGTTTATAATTGGTTAGTAGCAAACCTTGGCGCCCATCGCCAAGGTTTTGTTTTATTTAATCCTACTTACCTTTTTCTACTCCTTTTGGATTAGAAATACTTGTCCTCATATCTGTATCTGCTTGAATATTTTGCATTTTAAAATAATCCATAACACCTAAGTTTCCATTACGAAATGCTTCAGCCATAGCTAAAGGTATTTGACTTTCTGCTTCAATAACTTTAGATTTTGCTTCTTGTGCTTTGGCCTTCATTTCTTGCTCATAAGCTACAGCCATTGCCCTTCTTTCCTCAGCGCGTGCATTAGCGACTTTTAAATCTGCTTCAGCTTGGTCAGTTTGTAATTTAGCTCCTACGTTTTCGCCAATATCAATATCAGCAATATCTATAGATAGGATTTCAAATGCTGTTCCAGAGTCTAACCCTTTAGATAAAACTGTTTTGGAAATACGATCTGGATTTTCTAATACTTCTTTGTGATTAGCAGAAGAACCTATTGTGGTAACAATTCCTTCTCCTACACGGGCCAAAATAGTCTCCTCCCCTGCACCACCAACGAGTTGATTGATATTTGCTCGAACTGTAACCCGAGCTTTAGCTATCAATTGGATACCATCTTTGGCAACTGCTGCCACGGGAGGCGTGTTAATAACTTGCGGATTAACAGATAACTGGACCGCATCAAATACATCTCTACCCGCTAAATCAATCGCTGTCGCTAATTTAAAGTCTAAAGGAATATTTGCTTTATCTGCTGAAATAAGGGCCTTAATTACTTTATTCACATTGCCCCCAGCTAAATAGTGGGTTTCTATCTCATTGGAGGTAATTTTTAATCCAGCTTTTGTTGAAGTAATCATTGCATTGGTAACTAATGCAGGAGAAACCTTTCTCAAACGCATTAACACAAGGTTCAATAAACTAATTTTAACATTAGATAACTGAGCCGTAAACCAAAGATTCACTGGTAGTAAATATAGAAGTAGGAAAAAGGCGATGATCGCACCTATAATTGTAAAAATAATTGAAAACTCTGGATTCATATTGTTGATATAATAATAGTTAATTACCTCCTAAGTTAATTATTTAACTTAATATTTCTCATAATAATTACATGTAATTGCAGTTTTATACGAAAGGGTAATAAATTCATATCAATGTAATAATCATGAGTAATTAGTATCTTCGATTCGTAAATACCACCATGTTCTTATATATAATCCTTAACTTTATTAACAATTATTTTTTTAATATAACTTTCAATATGAAAAAACTATTCATTATTCCAGCATTAGCCATTGCAGTTTCTATCGCTTCATGTGGAGGTAATAACAACACAACTGCTTCTAATGATCAAACTGAGCAAACACAAGAAGAAGATGTGGTAATTGAGAATGTTCCAGGAATCGAAAATGTAGCAATTTCAAATGCTTGGGTTGTTCAAGGTAATGATCAAATGAAATTTGATACTGAATTAATTCACGTAAAAGCAGGAGAAGATGTTCAATTGACATTCAAAAATGTAGGTACAATGCCAATTGAGTCAATGGGTCACAATTTAGTTATTTTGAAACCTGGAGTTGACCTAGCTACATTTGGAGGTGAAGCGGCAGCTGCGGCGGATAATCAATACATTCCGAAATCATCACTTTCTTCTATAGTAGCGCACACTAAATTATTAGGTCCTGGAGAAGAAGATGTAATTACATTTAATCTTGGAAAAGGCGTATATACCTATATATGTAGTTTCCCAGGTCACTTTGGTGTGATGCAAGGTAAGATTGTTGCAGAATAAATTCAACTAAAAACAAAAGGCACTTTCAGTGCCTTTTTTTATGATTAACTGCTAGGTTAACTTATGGGAAAGTCTTAACTTTGTGTAGAAAAAATAAAATAGCAATTATGCAATACGACGTTATAGTAATTGGTAGTGGACCAGGTGGTTATGTTTCCGCTATCCGTTGTGCCCAATTGGGGTTGAAAACAGCCGTTATAGAAAAATACAGCACTTTTGGAGGTACATGTTTAAATGTTGGATGTATTCCTTCAAAAGCATTATTAGATACATCAGAACACTTTCATAATGCAGCGCACGCGTTTGGTGATCATGGCATTTCGTTAAAAGATTTAAAAATTGACGTTAAAAAAATGATAGAACGCAAAAATGACGTCATCGCTCAAAACACTGCAGGAATAACTTATTTATTCAAAAAAAACAAAGTTGATTCGTACGAAGGAATTGGATCTTTTGTAGACAAAAACACTATAAAAGTAACCAAATCAGATGGTTCTTCAGAGCAGTTAACTACAAAAAATGTAATTATAGCAACAGGTTCAAAACCTACTGCATTACCATTTTTGCCAATTGATAAAAAACGTATAATTACATCCACAGAGGCATTAAATCTTTCAGAAATACCAAAACATTTAATTGTTATTGGTGGAGGGGTTATTGGTTTAGAGCTAGGGTCAGTATATGCTCGCCTTGGCGCGAAAGTTTCAGTGATTGAATATGCTAAATCTATTATTAGCACAATGGATGCTGGATTAGGAAAAGAGCTTCAACGTGTATTGAAAAAATCACTTGGTATGGAGTTTTTCTTAGGCCA
>CANRHE010000091.1 GCA_947630335.1 uncultured Sphingobacterium sp. | reverse complement strand
CTTAATCCATTGTTAAAACTACCTTCTGAGAACTCAGGATTGGGATAGGTAATATCCATACCATTATAATTCTCGTACTTCATACCGAAGCTTGTTCTGAAAGTTAAACCTTCCACAATATCTACCTCTCCAAACACATTCCCGAAAAACAAATTACTCTTATTCACATCATCTTTACCGCGGTAAGCCCAAGCAACGGGATTGGCTGCATTACCAAATCCGCCTCTAGAGCCCGCAAAATTCCCCATGATATCATATACTGGAATGATAGTCTGTACGCGATAAGCCCACCCTATCACACTTTCGTCACTTTGATACCCTCCTGCGCTATTTGGGTTGACCCCCATACCTACCCCTCTAGTGTAGGCGTACTGAATATTTTCACCAAAACGTAGTCTTCCGTTGAATGCTTTAAATTGGGTATTAGAGCGAACATTGAATTTATCAAAACTTGAATGAATTACGGTACCTTTCTGCCCTAGATATCCAATAGAAGTCGCATATGTAGCATTTTCAGACCCTCCTGAAGACGATAATTGATAGTTTTGTGTAGGCGCGGTTCGAGTTACTTCTCTAAACCAATCTGTTCCTGCTTGATTAGCTTTCGTAATTTGGTAAAAAGTATCTCCATCGCGGGAATAATTATACTTTGAAGGATCAACATCAGCAGCAGTAATTTTATTACCATAAACATCTCCTGCAATTAAATATTCTGGCAAGGGGTCATTCGTACCATAGACACCATTCATCATATTATTCAACTGGGTAGGATTCAACATCTTTGGAAAACGATTGTATTGAGGCACTTGTATACCTACATAAGATTCAAAGTTATTTTGGACCTTACCCTGCTTACCTGTTCTCGTTGTAATAATTACAACTCCATTATTCGCACGAGCACCATAAATCGAAGCGGCTGAAGCATCCTTCAAGACCTGCATCGTTTCTATATCATTTTGATTTAACCAACTTAGCTTTCCTTCATAGGGTACCCCATCAATTACGTATAATGGTTCGTTATTATTAATTGTACTATAGCCTCTAATCTTGATCTGAGGAGTGCTACCAGGAGCTCCATCATTGACTATCTGTACACCAGGTGCTTTACCTTGTAATGCCTCTACCGCCGACGCCGCGGGTTGTGATTTCAGTTGATCAACATCCACAACTGTTACAGCTCCAGTTAAGTCCTTCTTTCGCTGAGCCCCATAACCTGTTACTACAACTTCTTCTAAATTACTCCTATCTTCTTGTAAAGAAATGGTAATATTCTTACTTGAAGATGTTACTGGAACACGAGCGGACTGGTATCCAACATAACTCACTTCTAGTACATCTCCTGGCTTAACATTAATACTGAAATTGCCTTGACTATCAGTAGATGTTGCTTTATTCGTACCAACAACCTTGATTGTCACCCCTGCTAAAGCCTCTCCAGAATTAATGTCCTTGACAATACCTTTAAGGGCCTTCTCTTGGCGATCAAACTTGGAATCACTAGCAATAATTGCATGCGTGGGAGGTGACGAAATTGAAGTACCAAACGAGGTATTGGTGGCGAGTAATAAAGCACCAGAAATCCATAGTGCCGAATTTGCAGAAAACCTATATCCATAGGACTTTGCTGCAGATTGTTTTTTCAATCTGTACATATTAAGTTTATAGTTTAATTAGTTAACAGAAGATACGATTACATAATCACTTCCCTAAAGTCAATGATTAAATAATTAACGCAGTAATCCTTCTGAGTTTATATATAGTTTATAGTTGTTAAGGGAAAAATAACGCAATCGTTTGATATTAAAAAATATATTTAGAATCAAACACCACAACAAAACACAAATACCTCATATACAGATGATTAAAAAATAAATTAAAATGTAACAGTGTAACAAATACAATAAGTATATACAATAAAAAAAGCCTTCAATTACGAAGGCTTCCAAAATTATTTGATAATAATAAATTAATGTAATTGAGCTTTAAAATATTCAATCACCTCATTTAAATCTTGATACAAGAAGTCCGCCTTAGATTCAAGTCTCTCCCGCTCTGTAGCATGTTTTGAAACAGCAATACATTGAAGACCAGCAAGCTTTGCTGCGGTGGTCCCCGTAATAGTATCTTCAATTGCTATAACTTCTTTAGCAGACAGTCCTAATTTAGATAGTGCTAACAAATAGGGTTCGGCATCTGGCTTGGCCTTCTGCACTTGCTCACGAGTCACAAAAAATTCAAAATAATCCATTAAACCATGATTCCCTAAAACTGCATCTACTGTTGTCTGGTAACTAGATGTTACTAATGCTATTCGAATACCTTTCTCTCTCAGATAACCTAAGACATCCTTTGCATAAGGCATTAAATTTACAGATAACATCGAAGACTTGGAGTAAGCTTCTCTAGTTCGCTTCCACATATATTCTTCTGTCGTATCAATCTGATACTTTTCTCTCAGGTACTCTACATTACGTACCAAAGTATGACCTGCAAATTCACGGATCCAATCTTCAAAAGAAATTATCAATCCAAACGAATCTTTCAAAATAGGTGCCCAGTTACTGAAGTAAAAATATTCCGAATCGATAAGCGTACCGTCCAAATCGAATAATACAGCTTTAAGAGAATGAGTTGTCATATAACAAAGATGCTGAAAATTTCTGTTATATATATTTTTGTACATTTGTGTATACGACAAATTCTTACCACAATGAAAATAATTGCAATAGGTAGAAACTACATAGACCACGCTAAAGAGTTAAATAACCCCGTACCTGAATCTCCGGTTATCTTTATGAAACCAGATACCGCAATCTTGAAAGATAATAAGGATTTTTACTATCCTGACTTTTCCAAAGATATTCACTTCGAATGCGAGTTAGTAGTTCGTATCTGTAATGAAGGGAAGCATGTATCGCCCAAGTTTGCGCACAAATACTATGATGCTATAGGGCTTGGAATAGACTTTACTGCTCGTGATATACAATCTAAACATAAGGAAAAAGGGCTACCTTGGGAATTAGCAAAAGCCTTTGACCATTCTGCTGTCGTCAGCAATCTCCTACCAAAAGAAGATTTCTCCGACTTAAAGAATATTAATTTTTCACTTAAGAAGAACGGTGCTGTAGTACAAAATGGGAATACAAAAGACATGATTTTTGACATAGATTCATTAATAGTCTATATCTCCAGATTCATCACCTTGCGTAAGGGTGACTTGATATATACAGGCACTCCTGCTGGGGTAGGGCCTATTGAAATAGGCGATAGACTTGAAGGGTATATTGGTGACCAAGAAATGTTCGTTACTAACATCAAGTAGTCTATTCTGTATATATAGCTTTTGGTTGATCCTTTGATCTATTAACAGAGAACAAGCTATCGGTTTATGCAAAAATAATAGTATATTGTAACAAGCAATTAAATCTATTTTAATATTATTATTATAAAAGTAATAGTTTATGGCAACACTTGAAGTAGGACAAAAAGCTCCTGAAATAATCACGACCAATCAAAATGGAGATCCTATTAAATTATCAGATTTCTTAGGTAAAAAAGTAATTTTATATTTTTACCCAAAAGACAATACACCGGGATGTACAACAGAAGCGTGTAGTTTTAGAGACAATTACCAAGCTTTATTGAATGATGGCTTTGAGGTTTTAGGAGTTAGCATAGATAGCGCTCAGTCACATCAAAAATTCATTGCGAAACACGAACTTCCATTTCATTTATTAGTGGATGAAGATCAAAAAATAGTTAACGATTATGGGGTTTGGGTAGAGAAGAACATGTATGGCAAAAAATATATGGGGACCGCTAGAACTACATTTTTAATAGATGAAAAGGGAGTAATACAACACATAATTAAAAAAGTGGACACTAAAAATGCTGCTCAACAAGTTCGAGATTTATTCGCTTAAATTCTTCCACGCTAATTTTCTAAAATCTAACATCTAATCTATATATTTGCTACTTATGAGCAAACAGACAGACGACTTATTTAAAAACATAGTATCACACGCTAAAGAATACGGTTTTGTATTTCAATCGAGTGAAATTTACGACGGCCTAAGTGCTGTTTATGACTATGGTCAATTGGGTTCAGAATTAAAAAACAACCTAAAGACTTACTGGTGGAAATCAATGGTGCAATTGAATGAGAACATTGTAGGAATTGATTCTGCAATCTTCATGCATCCCACAATTTGGAAAGCTTCTGGCCACGTAGATGGCTTCAACGATCCAATGATCGATAATAAAGACTCAAAAAAACGTTACCGTGCAGATCAATTGATCGAAGATAAAATCGATCGTTATCAAAAAGATGGTAAAACAGATAAAGCAACACAATTACAAGCCGATCTTGATAGTGCGTTGAACGATGACGATTTAGCTCGTTTGAAAACTATTATTGAAGATCATAATATTGTTTGCCCTATTTCAGGAACAAAAAACTGGACTGAAGTACGTCAATTCAACCTGATGTTCGATACACAAATGGGTGCAATGGCCGATGGAGCTGAAAAAGTATACTTACGCCCAGAGACAGCACAAGGTATTTTCGTTAACTTCCTAAACGTACAAAAAACAGGTAGAATGAAGATTCCTTTCGGTATCGCTCAGATTGGTAAAGCTTTCCGTAATGAAGTAATTGCCCGTCAGTTCATCATGCGTATGCGTGAGTTCGAACAAATGGAGTTACAATTCTTCGTACGTCCGGGTACAGAAATGGAATGGTATAACAAATGGAAGGAAACACGTTTAAAATGGCACTTAGCATTAGGTGCTGATCCCGCTAAATACCGTTACCATGACCATGCTAAATTAGCTCATTATGCTAATGCAGCAGTAGATATAGAATATGATTTTCCATTTGGATTCAAAGAAGTAGAGGGTATCCACTCCCGTACTGACTTCGACTTGAAACAACATCAAGAGTTTTCTAAAAAGAAAATGCAATACTTTGACCCTGAAATCAATCAAAATTACATCCCGTATGTAGTAGAGACTTCAGTGGGTTTAGATCGTCTATTCCTAACAGTATTTGCAAACTCTTTAGTACATGAAGATCTTTCGACAGAGGAAAAACAAGATTCACGTGTGGTATTAAAATTCCACCCAGCGATTGCTCCTGTAAAAGCAGCAGTACTTCCATTAACTAAAAAAGATGGATTGCCTGAGAAAGCACGCGAAATCATGAATAAATTAAAATTGGATTACAATATTCAATACGACGAAAAAGACGCTATTGGTAAACGCTACCGTCGTCAAGACGCGATCGGAACACCATACTGTATTACAGTAGATCACCAATCTCTGGAAGACAATATGGTTACTATTCGTCACCGTGATTCGATGGAGCAGGAACGTGTAGCAATTGCAGACTTAGGACGCATTATTGGCGAACGTGTAAGTTTAAGTAACTTATTGACCCAATTAATGTAATTGAATACAATAGTTAATAAATAAAATGGGGAAAGTAATATTACTTTCCCCATTTTATTTATCTTTTTCATTTTTAATATTCAATTATAGAATCACCTTTTTCAAAATATCTATATAAAAGCGAATCCCATCTTCAATCTCCTGAAGATAAATGAATTCATCAGCTGAATGCGAACGTGCTGAATCTCCAGGCCCAACTTTTAGAGAAGGTATAGGAATCAATGCTTGATCGCTCATAGTAGGACTTCCATAAGTCGTTTTCCCTAACGCAATACCCGATTGTACTATTGGATGATTAAGATCGATTGTAGACGGGTTTAAACGCGTAGAACGAGCTGTCACTTCCGAATGAACATGTGATTTTATGATAGCTAGAACTTCTTCGTTTGAATATACATCGGTAGTACGTACATCTACTACGTAATTACAAGTAGCTGGAACTACATTATGCTGTGAACCTGAATTTATCATGGTAACCGACATTTTTATAGGTCCCAGATACGACGATTTCTTAGGAAAATTGTAATTACGAAACCAATTAATATCGTCAATTGCCTGATAAATAGCATTCACCCCCTCTTCCCTAGCCGCATGACCTGATTCTCCATTCGCTACACAGTCCAATACCATAAGCCCTTTCTCTGCGACTGCTAAGTTTAACAAAGTAGGCTCCCCGACTATAGCGAAAGCACAAGCTGGCAAATATTTATATGCTTCTTCAATACCATTTTTTCCAGAGATCTCTTCTTCAGCAGAAGCCACTAAGCATAAGTTATAGTTTAAGTCTACTTGATTATAATAATATAAAAAAGCGGCAATTAGAGAAACTAAACAACCACCGGCATCATTAGAACCCAATCCATATAACTTACCGTCTTCGACTATAGCTTCAAATGGATCTTTGGTATACCCAGGATTAGGTTTTACAGTATCGTGATGAGAATTCAATAAAATAGTAGGCTTATCTTCAGAAAAATATTTATTCTTAGCAAGAATATTATTTCCTACACGATCAACACATACTCCGCGATGTTCCAAATAATCAGAAATACATTGAGCTGTCTTGTCCTCTTCTCTACTTAATGAAGGAATCTCTATCAGTTGAGATAACAGAGACTTACTATCTTGAATTAATTGTTCTATATTATTACTCATTGTATAATCCACCAGCCTTTTTTGCAGAAAGCTTTATTCCTTTTATAAAAGCCGAGCTAAGGCCATTATGTTCCATTTCATTCAGACCTGCAATAGTACAGCCTTTAGGTGAAGTTACTTTATCAATTTCACTTTCAGGATGATTTTGTGTCTGTAACAATAAATCAGCAGCCCCTTTAGCTGTCTGAATAGCCATTTTTAAGGCATCATGCGCATGAAATCCTATTTCTACACCTCCTTGCGAAGCTGCACGGATAGCTCTCAAAAAAAATGCAATGCCACACGCACAAAGTGCTGTTGCGGAGGTCATCAAATTTTCTTCTATCACTACAACTGCACCTACAGATTCAAACAAATGTTCGACCTGATTAACAACACTCGTCGTAGCATCATCGGTAGCAATACAAGTCATAGATTGGCCTATAGCTATTGCTGTATTAGGCATAGCTCGCACCACGATAGTATCTTCACCTAATACCTCCTTGACATCTGCACAAGTTACACCAGAAGCAACAGATACAACAATTTGATGTGGAAGTAGACTAGGTTTAATTTCTTCCATAACCTTTCGAATTTGTTGCGGAAGAATGGATAAAACTATAATATCAGCTCCTTGTATTGCAAGTGAATTATTGTCACTCACACCAAAACCTAAAGATTTCTCTTCGGTTAATGATTGTAATGAGCGTCTTGTTAATACAATATCACTTGCTTGAAAGTTTCCAGACTTTACCAAGCCCTTGGCTAATGAAAAGCCAATATTTCCTGATCCAATTATTGTAAGTTTGCGCATACTTTAGGTGAATTAATTATTAAATCTACTTATTCACTAGACAAGTACCAAATTTTCTTTGTTGAAACAAATGTAAATTTGAAGCATTTCCGATATAAACAGTTTTAACTCCTTTATTGATCGCATCAAAGGCGTTCTCCACTTTTGGAATCATACCATCACTAATTATACCAGCATCCTTATACCGAACATACTCTGCGGCTGTGATATTTTCAATTACAGAATTCTCATCATTCACATCCAATAACACACCGTTCTTTTCAAAGCAATAAATTAGACAAGCTTCATAATGATCAGACATTGCAATTGCCAAAGCCGAAGCTATAGTATCAGCATTCGTATTGAGCAATTGTCCGTTACCATTATGAGTAATAGCTGAAAATACAGGAAC
Organism: uncultured Sphingobacterium sp.; assembly: GCA_947630335.1. GTDB lineage: Bacteria > Bacteroidota > Bacteroidia > Sphingobacteriales > Sphingobacteriaceae > Sphingobacterium. The sequence goes on along the minus strand of CANRHE010000091.1, from coordinate 2,669 downwards.
AAAACCCGCATCTAAAAACTTCTTGATTGCCAAACTATTTACTGAGTCAGCCAAGATATCTCCTACAAAACCATAATCAACATCTCTAACTGGTCTTTTTACTGCTTTAATAGCATTTGCATCCGCGCCACTCAGACCAATAGAGTCACATCCAAATTTTTGAAGCTTAGCAACTATATTTTTATTAGTCAAGCCCGCATAGACCATCGTCACGACGTCAAGCATAGCCTCGTCAGTAATACGACGACCATCAATCATCTTTGCTTCTACACCTAATTCAGACGCGATACGAGTGGCTATTTTGCCACCTCCGTGAACTAATATCTTCTTTCCTGGAACGGCTGCAAACTTTTCCAAAAAAGCTTCTAACTGAATATCATTATCAATAACATTTCCACCAATTTTTATAATATTCAACGTACTATTCGACATATATTAAAGTCCTATTTATTTAAATCTTCTAACATGCGCTTCAAAACTACTTGTGCAGCCCAAACGCGATTACCTGCTTCTTTAATGACTAAAGAATTAGGACCATCTAAAATCTCTGATGAAAGCTCTAAATCTCTACGCACCGGTAAGCAGTGCATTACCTTAGCACTATTTGTCAATTTTAGCTTCTCATTATTCATCATCCAATCATCCGTTACAGGATAAACTTTTCCATAATCTTTAAAAGACGACCAATTTTTGACGTATACAAAATCTGCATTATCCAATGCAGCATCAAGATTTTGAGTAATAGTAGCTCCTTGAGTAAATTCTTGTGAAAGATCATATCCAGGAGGGTGAGCTATAGTGAAATCTACTAAGCCTTGAGCCTGTGCTTTTGACATCCATTCCGCAAAGGAATTAGGAACAGCTTGAGGTAATGCTTTCACGTGAGGTGCCCAAGCAAGTACTACCTTCGGTTTTTCTACTTGCTTATACTCTGTAATAGTAATTAGATCAGTCAAACTCTGTAAGGGATGTCTTGTAGCACTTTCTAATGAAATCACAGGTACGCCACAGTAGGAGATAAACTTATTAAACAAATCTTCGTTATAATCAGCCTCCTTGTCTTTTAAAGAAGGGAAAGAACGTAAACCTAAAATATCACAATATTCACCCATGACAGCCGCTGCTTCACGAATGTGCTCCACAGTAGTACCATTCATTACTACTCCATCACGAGTCTCTAGTGCCCAACCATCTTTATCCATGTTCATGACCATCACATTCATGCCAAGGTTCATAGCAGCCTTCTGCGTACTAAGACGAGTCCGCAAACTAGGATTCAAAAATACTAAGCCAAGGGTTTTATACTTCCCTAACTCTTCATTAGCATGAGGCTTAGCCTTCAACGATAAAGCTTCATTTACAATATCATTCAGATTCTCAACATCTGATACAGAAAAAAACTTCTTCATTATATATGTGTATAGTTTATATAAAGTCAGTCACTCAGCCGTTATAAAAAAGCTAATAACCCACTAAATACATAATTAATCTTTTAATCGTTCGTCCAGTGCAGATAAAAATTGATCTGCATGAGCTTTAGTGATATTTAAAGCTGGTAAAATCCGAATAACATTAGGTTTAGCTTCACCAGTAAATATTTTATTCTTAAGTAATAAATCTTTTTTAACAGAAGCTAATTCTACAGGCAATTCAATACCAATCATCAAACCACGACCTCTTACCTCTTGTACCTTATCAAATTTTTGAAGCTCTTCTATTAAATAAGTACCAATATCGCGCGCATTTGTCAATAAATTATCTTGTTCTATTATATCCAATACGGAAACTGCCGCAGCACATGCCAAATGATTTCCACCAAATGTGGTACCTAACAGGCCATAAGAAGCTTTGAATTTTGGAGATATAGCGATTGCTCCTATTGGAAAACCATTCCCCATTCCTTTAGCCATTGAATAAATATCTGCTTGAATCCCAGAATAATCGTGAGAATAAAATAATCCCGTACGTCCATAACCACATTGTACAGAATCAGCTATGAATACAGATTCAAACTTATCGCATAACGTTCTAATTAATTTAAGAAAAGGAATAGAAGATTCACGTATCCCTCCTACACCTTGAATTCCTTCAATAATTACTGCTGCAACATCATCGCCAAAAGAATCAAAAGCTTTTTGTAATGCTTCTTCATCATTAAAAGGGAGAAAAATAACATTATCAGTTTCATTCACAGGAGCAACTATAGCAGGGTTATCAGTTGCCGCTACTGCTAAAGAGGTACGACCATGAAAAGCTTTTGAAAATGCAATTACTTTCTTACGGCCAGTGTGAAAAGAGGCCAATTTCAATGCATTCTCGTTAGCTTCTGCACCAGAATTACAAAGAAATAAAGTATAATCTTCTTTTCCAGAAACTCTTCCTAGCTTGGTAGCCAGTTCCTTTTGAATTGGTATCTCCACAGAATTAGAGTAAAACCCTATATTATGAAGCTGTTTTGTAATAGATTCAACATAATGAGGGTGCGTATGTCCTATAGATATAACAGCATGTCCACCATATAAATCCAAATATTCATTCCCATTAGCATCCCATACAGTAGAACCTTTAGCGCGTACTATATTAATAGGATTGATTGGGTAAACATCAAATAAATTCATCTTTAATTAATTAACAACAATCTAATATTACAAATATAAGTAAGTGACTGA
>CANRHE010000090.1 GCA_947630335.1 uncultured Sphingobacterium sp. | reverse complement strand
AGAAAAATTGGTAATATTCATCCTATCATTACCATTGTAGGAGTCATTATTGGAATTCCACTATTTGGAATTGTTGGATTAGTATTTGGTCCACTTTTATTAGCGTATTTTTTGATTACAGTTAAAATTTATAGATTGAATAAAAGTGAAGAGCTTAAAGAAGAGGTCAAAGAAGGTAAGGTTACTCTTGAATGATAAGCTTATTCAAGAGCATAGCCTAACATATAGGTGTTGAATTTTTCATAATGTACTGTATATGGTTTAAAAACATCTCCTTTATGCAGGTCTAGTCTTAAAGTTCCAGATTCGTCGTATGTAAATGGATGAATAGTCATATTATGCAAAAATGAAACCCCTTTGTTTCCTTGTAATTTATAAATTGCTTCTTTGGCACACCAGCAGGCATATAATTGTTCAATTTCCTTTTCAGGATCAATGAATTCAAGTTCTTCTGTTTTCAAGAATTTACTTTTTATTGTTAAGACTTTATTCTTTATTATTTCTAAATCAATTCCACATTCTGATTCCTTACTCATTATTATCCCCGCGTATTCATAAGAATGGGTTAGGGATATTTTGTAAGGATAATCTGGTAAAAAAGGTTTCCCATTAGCATCTGAAGGACAGTTGATGTAGTCATCGGTATCGAGGAGTGTTCGAAGAAGTACGCGAGTTGCTAACCAATGTAAGGTTCGTTTTCCCTTGCCAAGAGAAGCTAATTTTTCTCTTTCAAGACTATTTAATTGTAGTTTTTTAAGGAGAACATCTTCTGTTTCTTCGATTTTCCAAAGTGCAATTATGGATTGTGAGTCTACTTCTTTTTGATATACTAGTGCCATATTCAAAAATAGGAAGTATTATTTGCAAAGTATATATTTCCTTTAATGATATAGATTATATTTGTTTGGTTTCCTTCAATAATGTATTTTTGATTGCGGTAGAAATTTTATTCTACCCCCCATTTCATATGATTTTATCGGATAAGAGAATTTTAGAAGAGATAGAAAAAGGTTCCATAGTTATAGAGCCTTTTAATCCTGAGTGCTTAGGAACGAATTCCTATGACGTTCACCTTGGCAGGTATTTAGCTACTTATAAAGACGAAGTTTTGGACGCAAGAAAGCATAATGAAATCCATCATTTTGAAATTCCATCTGAAGGTTTTGTTTTGCAACCAGGTACGCTATACTTAGGCGTGACACTTGAATATACGGAGACTCATGGACATGTCCCTTTCTTAGAAGGAAAGTCGAGTACGGGACGTTTGGGGATTGATATACATGCTACAGCAGGTAAAGGCGATGTTGGTTTTTGTAATACATGGACATTAGAAATTTCTGTTTCACAGCCTGTTCGTGTGTATGCTGGTATGCCCATTGGTCAACTTATTTATTTTGTGGTAGAGGGTGATATTCAGACTATGTATAATACCAAGAATAATGCAAAGTATAATAATAAGACTGTAAGGCCAGTCGAGAGTATGATGTGGAAGAATACTTTTTAATAATAATTTTAATGAAGAGTAGTGTGTTTGTATTTTACAACCTATTCTTCATTAAAATTATTTTAAGCTACCCGCCAAATTCCATTAAGTAAGCTTTTAAGAAATCGTCTAGGTCTCCATCAAGAACTGCTTGCGTATTTGATGTTTCCATGTCAGTTCTAAGATCTTTAATCAGCTTATAAGGGTGGAGCACATAATTACGAATCTGAGAACCCCATTCAATTTTCTTTTTAGACCCCTCGATTGCAGCTGTAGCCTCTTGGCGTTTACGCATTTCGATCTCGTATAATTGGGATTTCAATAAGCGTAGAGCATTATCCTTGTTTTGTAGTTGAGATCTCGATTCTTGATTTTTAATGATGATACCAGAAGGCTTGTGATGCAAACGTACAGCTGTTTCCACTTTATTTACGTTTTGCCCTCCAGCACCTCCAGCACGAAAGGTATCCCACTCTAACTCCGAATCTTTAACATCTATTTCTATATTATTATCTACTAAAGGGTATACATATACGGACGCAAAAGAGGTGTGGCGTTTTGCATTGCTATCAAATGGAGATATTCTTACCAATCGGTGTACTCCATTCTCTCCTTTTAAATAACCATATGCAAAGTTGCCAGAGAATTGTAACGTGACTGTTTTGATTCCTGCTACATCTCCCTCTTGGTGATCTTGTTCTGTAACTTTACATCCATGTTTTTCGCCCCACATAATGTACATTCGCATCAGCATCGCAGCCCAATCGCAGGACTCTGTCCCACCAGCACCAGCAGTAATCTGTAGAATAGCATCCAATTGATCCTCTTCTGCACTTAGCATATTCTTGAACTCCAGTTCTTCTACTGCTTTTAAGCTTATACGGTATTGATCTTCTACTTCTTGCGCACTTGCATCACCAGATTGGAAAAACTCATAGATTACAGATAAATCATCAATGGAATTAGCGACTTCGTCATAATGATCGGTCCAAATCTTTAAATTCTTTATATTAAGTAATATTTTTTCAGCTTCTTTAGGAGCATCCCAAAAACTAGGTAGTAAAGTTTTTTCTGTTTCCTGTGCTATTTCATCTTTTTTGACATCGATGTCAAAGATGCCTCCTTAGGGATGTAATGCGATCCCTCAAGTCTTGAATTTGTTCTTTGGTCATATGATTGCTAAAGTAAAAATTATAATTCTTTTAGACAATAAAGTACGGTAATTACCCCTTCAAAATCCATGTAAATTACTATATTTGATTGATAAAAAATAAAATAATGCTACCAAATATAGATTTTACCCAGACACAAGCTTATAAGTATCTTGCTGATCATTATATAAATATCAATGAATACAGTATCAAAGATTTATTTGCTCAAGATCCGAGTCGTTTTGATAAGTTTTCAGTTCTTTTTAATGATGTACTCTTTGATTATTCAAAGAATCGAATCAATGAAGAGTCTGTAGCTCTGTTAGTACAGTTAGCCAAAGAATGCCAATTGAAAACTGCAATTGAGGCAATGTTTGTTGGACAGAAAATAAATGTTACAGAAGGACGTGAGGTGTTGCACACGGCATTACGTAATCGCTCTAATACCCCTGTTTTTGTGGAAGGGCAAGATGTTATGCCACAGATCAATGCTGTTCTTAAGCATATGAAAGAGTTTACTCATGATATTCTTTCTGGAACGTGGAAAGGGTATACAGGTAAACCTATTACTGATGTCGTAAATATAGGAATTGGTGGCTCAGATTTGGGCCCTGTAATGGTTACGGAAGCATTGAAGGCCTATAAAACACACCTTAATATCCATTTTGTTTCAAATGTCGACGGTACGCATATTGCTGAGGCTTTAAAAACTCTTAATCCAGAGACAACTTTATTTTTGATTGCTTCTAAGACGTTTACTACGCAAGAGACTATGGCTAATGCATACTCTGCAAAAGATTGGTTCCTATCATCTGGTGCAGAGGAAGGAGATGTTGCGAAGCACTTTGTAGCACTGAGTACAAATGAAAAGGGTGTCGCATCATTTGGCATCGATACGACTAATATGTTTGGATTTTGGGACTGGGTAGGAGGTCGTTATTCTCTATGGTCAGCTATTGGTCTTTCTATTTCTTTAGCTATTGGTTTTGAGAATTTTGAAGAACTATTAGAAGGAGCACATGAAGCAGATCTCCACTTTAGAAATACTGACTTTGAAGAAAACATACCCGTACTAATGGCTCTATTGGGTATTTGGTATAATAATTTTTTTGATGCTGAGAGTCATGCTATTCTGCCGTATGATCAATACCTACATCGTTTTGCGGCCTATTTCCAACAAGGAGATATGGAAAGTAATGGTAAGTATATCGACCGTAACGGTAATCGCGTAACTTATGAGACTGGACCTATTATTTGGGGTGAGCCAGGCACTAATGGTCAACATGCTTTTTATCAGTTGATTCACCAAGGTACTAAACTCATACCATGTGACTTCATCGCTCCAGCTGTTTCACATAATCCTATTGGTAATCACCACCAGTTATTATTGAGTAATTTCTTTGCACAAACTGAGGCGTTAATGAATGGGAAGACCGAGGAGCAAGTAGTAGAAGAATTGAAACACGCTGCTAAATCAGATGCGGAAATAGAAGCATTGAAGAATTATAAAGTATTCGAGGGTAATCGTCCAACAAACTCCATTCTATTGAAGAAAGTTACGCCACGTTCATTAGGCTTTTTAATAGCTTGCTATGAGCACAAGATCTTTACGCAAGGAGTTATATGGAATATATATAGCTTCGATCAATGGGGGGTAGAGTTAGGAAAACAATTGGCTAATAGAATACTTCCAGAATTGGAAAGTGATGAAGCTATTAATTCTCACGATAGCTCCACTAATGGCCTTGTTAATCAGTATAAGGCTTGGCGATAAACTACTACAGCAAACTATTTCTTTATAATATAAAAAAGGCTGAGCATATTGCTCAGCCTTTTTTATATTATTTATCTTTTGTTAGAGGTATTAGATCAGCCATTACTTGTAAGCTTTCGTCTAATATAAAATCGAATTCTACTTTTGGTTGCGGCTGTCCCTCTTTCCATAGAGGCATATTGTGCAATTCTAATAACTTATTAATTCTTGCTTTGTTTTTCTCTTTATTAGCATCCCTCTCTTTTTTCAGTTTAGCTTGGTTTAAGCTGATCTGTGGTGCGGCGTCTGATTTATTAAACTCTTCAATGTCTTCTAGTAAGAATTTATATTCAGGAGATTTATTTAATCTTTTTTGGTGCTGAGCTTGTAGTATTTTGTTTATAGAGCTCATGTCATTCACCTTATTGAATTTTGCACTATTAATTTGATCCCAAGGTAATGCTGCTTTTTCGGAACTTTCTCCAAATTTTTCTGCGTTGTATTGCGTTGGAAATGTAATATCTGCCTCTACACCTTTATGTTGTGTACTACTACCGTTAACACGATAGAATTTAGCTATAGTTACGTTAATTTGACCAAACTCTGGAGCTCCTTCTGGCGTTGCTGCATCTTTGTCATCACCTGCTGCTTTAAGTAATAGCTTGTTAGTTGGGCTAATAAAGCGCTCCATATCTACCGCACTTTGTACAGTTCCTTTTCCAAATGTAGTAGATCCAAGAATTACCCCTCTTCCATAATCTTGAATAGCACCCGCAAAGATTTCCGAAGCTGATGCAGAGAATCTATTTATTAATACACCAAATGGGCCATCCCATTTTACGCCAGGGTCTGTATCGCTTTCTACGTCAACTTTATTATTAGCTTGGCGTACTTGCACAACAGGACCTTTATCAATAAACAAACCCGTTAATTCGATGGCCTCTTGAAGGGAACCCCCTCCATTATTACGAAGGTCTAAAAGTATACCATCAACTTTTTCATCCTTCAAAGAATCTAATAATAAGCGTACATCGCGTGTTGTACTTTTATAGTTTGGATCACCTTTTCTAGCAGCAGCGAAGTCAATATAGAATTTTGGTAATGTGATGACACCTATTTTGTAATCTTTACCATCATCTCCCTTTACTATTTTTATTTTCTTTTGTGCCGACTCTTCTTCAATCACTATCTTTTCTCTAGTTAATGATACTATTATTGGTTGAGCTGATAGGTCTTGTCCAGCAGGTAATACTTTCAGACGTACGGTAGTTCCTTTTGGACCTTTAATTTTTGCTACAGCTGCATCTAATCTCCAGCCTACGATATCTTCAAAGTCTCCTTTTTCTTGAGCTACACCAATGATTCGGTCATCCATTTTCAATGTTTTATCTTTGAAAGCAGGTCCACCAGCTATTACTTCTTTGATGGTTACCATTTCGTTTTCCATTTGTAAACGAGCTCCTATTCCCTCAAGAGTATTTGACATGCCTTCATTGAACGCTTGTGCAAATGAAGGGTTGTAGTACGTAGTATGAGGATCAATAGCATCTGTGTATGCAGACATGATCAACTGAAAAGCATCATTAGAATTCGTTTTTTTAGCTTGCGAAATTAAATTGTTATAACGTTTTCTAAGTGTTTCCTTATTCTTCTCCTCATCATTCTTACCTTCAGCAGAAGCTAATTTTAGGTTTAACAAATCAAATTTTACACGTTTACGCCATTGATCTTTTAGCTCATCTTCATTTTTGAACCAATCCAGTTTCTCTCTATAGCTAATGTAGTTTTCATCTTTATCAAAATCGTGAGGTGCATCTATTTGTGTCAAGGCATATTCTAGACACTCTAAGTATCGTTTAGAATATATATTGAAAATATAAAATGGTGTTGATAGATCACCTTTGCGAAGATCTTGACTGACTGTTGGACGGAATTTTTCTATAGCGTCAATATCTTCTTGAATCAGATAGTTTTTACCTTGATCTACGGTATTCAGTAAGTTAGTGAATACGATATTCGACAATGAATCCCCAGCTTGTACTTTCTTGTAGCTGTAGTTCTCTAAAATATTGACAATTTCCTTAGCAATAATTTCATGTTGGAGAGAAGGTTTTAGATTAAACCCTTCGTCCTCAATTTGAACGCGCGGTTTAGAGCCACATGCAACAATTGATATTAAAGATAAAAAGACAATTAAATTTCTAAACATAAATTTTTATTCTGAATTGGAGTCTATTTTCAATTATTTCTCGTTTGTAAATGTAAATAAAAGTATAGCAATTCCAGTGTGTTACTTATTTTTTAATAGCTAAATATATGTAATATTTTAGAAGTAAACATACCTTAGTTAAAAGAGTTTATTTCTCAGTGTCCAATATGATTTTAGGAAGCGCTCTGCATCAGCAATTCGATTTTGCTGTAAGCTAATTTCACCTAGTCGCTTAGTTGTTAATAGTTCAATATACATATTTTGACTCTCTTGAGCTAATTTTAAAGCACGTCCTAACTCAATTTGCGCTACTCTGACGTTCTTTTGATAATACTTTGCTTCACCAAGCATATATTCTATAGTAGCGCGATGTTCATTTAGCTGTTTTTGATTTGCTAGTTCTTGCGCTTGAATCAAAAACCATTGCGCTTCGGTATATTGCTGATTTGAAGCGTATATCTCTGCTAACTTAATCCAAGCCAGTACTTTTCCGTTATAATCTTTACTCCTGTTAAGAAGAGGGATAGCTTTTCTAATTATAGTTGACTCCGCTAATTTGAACTCTTTTTGAAATGCATCAATTTCGGCTAATTTCACAAGAGAACTAGCTTGTTCTTGAAGAGACTTGTTTTTTTGCGCTTCTTTGTAAAAATTTTCCTCTATGGCATTAGCTTTTACGAGACTATTATTGTAAAGGTATATTGTGAATAGGTTTTTAAGGATGATTTGTTGGTCATCTTTATTTGCATAATTTTCACTTATTTTTATTGCCTTTTCAAGAATAGCTTCGGCTTCTATTTCTAAGTTTTGCTGCAAATACTCTTTAGCAAAAATATTTAGTAGACCTATAGCGACACTTGTATTCCCTTTTTGTACCTCAGTATTACTTATATTTTCCCAATTAGCAGATTGTAAGTTATTCTGAAGTACAATCGTTTGTATATACTGCTCGTCACTAGTACTTCCGAAATTATTAATAATCTGCTGAAGCATAATTTTTCTTTTGACTAGTCCGTCTTCTGTCTCAATAACACGATATTGATCTGTTAGGGATTCTGCCTTAGATTTGGGTTTTGGCAGAAAGTAGACTTCAGGGCCAGTCCCACTAAACGTTGTGTCAAATTTAGATATTACTCCAGTAAAGTCTTTATTGTTTACTTGTCCAATTACTAACGAGGTTAGGCATAATAGCAAACCATGGGTTAGAAATAAGACTTTTTGTATGAATACTCTCATTTACTTATTTTGATCCTTACAATATCCTAAATTTGTTTAACATATTAAGTTATAGAGTTGTTTTTATTTAATATTATTTCGTGATATGTCCTAACTCTTGCTTAATAGTCAATTATTCGAGGTTTAAAATATGTAACTTTGTCAAATTTCAAAATATAAAAGTATGGCTACTCGTATACCATTGGCAGAAAGGCTAAGACCAAAAATGCTTAAAGATTATGTTGGTCAACAGCATATTATCGGTGAAGGTGCTGTTTTATATAATGCTATCAAGCGCAATAATATTCCTTCTATGATTCTCTGGGGGCCTCCAGGTGTGGGTAAGACTAGTTTAGCTTATTTGATTGCGCGAGAGTTAGAAAGGCCATTTTTTAGTTTGAGTGCTATCAAGTCTGGAGTTAAAGAGGTTCGTGAAGTCATTGATAAGGCGGAGCAACTTATGAATTTTAATCAAGAGCAGCCTATTCTTTTCATTGATGAGATTCATAGATTTTCGAAAAGTCAGCAAGACTCATTGTTAGGGGCGGTTGAGAAAGGTTTGGTGACTTTGATTGGAGCTACTACAGAGAATCCTTCTTTTGAGGTTATATCCGCTTTACTCAGTCGTTGTCAAGTATATGTTCTAGAAAATTTGACGGAGGCAGATTTAAAAACGATTATTAACAGAGCCATGGTTGAGGATGATTTTTTGAAGAATGACTCGATTAATGTGCAGCAATATGAGGCTCTTTTTCGTCTGTCGGGAGGAGATGCCCGCCGTTTGCTGAATGTATTTGAGTTAGTTGTAGATGCTGCTGTTCCTTATAATCATGCTATTACTAATGATTTTGTTCTTCAGCAGGTGCAACAGAATATGGCCCGTTATGATAAGACAGGAGAACAACATTATGATATTATTTCTGCATTTATTAAGTCTATTCGTGGCTCGGATCCTAATGCTGCAGTATATTGGTTAGCGCGTATGATTGCAGGAGGTGAGGACCCATCTTTTATCGCTCGTCGTTTGCTTATTCTAGCTTCTGAAGATATAGGCAATGCTAATCCAAATGCTTTATTACTGGCAAATAATTGTTTTCAGGCCGTTAATGTTATAGGATGGCCTGAATCTCGAATTATATTGTCACAGACTGTTACTTACTTAGCCTCATCTGCAAAGAGTAATGCCGCTTATGAAGCAATTAATCAGGCACAGTCTTTGGTGAGCAAAACTGGAGATCTTTCTGTTCCTTTACATTTGCGCAATGCACCAACTAAGTTAATGAAAGATTTAGATTATGGAAATGACTATAAATATGCTCATGCCTTTTCCGGTAACTTTGTTGAGCAAGAGTTTATGCCATCATCTATTGAAGGGACACGCCTCTATACGCCGGGACATAATCCTAGTGAAGAGAAGTTACGCCAGTCTTTGCGGGCAAAGTGGCAGGCTAAGTATGGTTATTAAATTAAGGCTTGCATAAAGATAAATAATCAACCGTAAGGGAGTCTATGAAGGCGAAATTATTGTAACTTTGAGCTTATGCATACATTTACAGCGATAGATTTTGAATTAGCTACGGCCGATTATACCAGTGTGTGCTCGGTAGGAATTGTTCAGGTTGTAGACAATAAGATTGTGAAAGAATTTTACAGTTTGGTGCAGCCGCCAAATAATAAGTTTATGTGGCAGACTACACGTGTGCACGGAATCAAGTCCAAGGATACATTCGAAGCCCCTACTTTTGATAAGTTATTTCCTGCTATTGCACCGATACTCTCTGGACAAAAAATGGTAGCTCATAATGAGGCGTTTGATAGATCTGTGTTACAAAAAACAATGGTATTATATGGCTTGGATTATAAGTCTTTAAATTTACCAGAGAAGTGGGAGTGTACCTCTGACATCTATCGTAAGGCTGGTTTTGAAAAAACTAAGCTAAGTATATGCTGTGAGATAATGGGGATTGATCTTGATCACCACGATGCCCTATCAGATGCTCGAGGTAGTGCTTTGCTCTATCTCAAACGAAAGGATATAGCTAAAAAATTACAACTTAAAGCAAAAAATATTAATGTCTAAAATTATAAATGTGATACTATCGGGAGGTGTAGGGTCACGACTATGGCCTTTGTCACGTAAATCAAGGCCAAAACAATATATTCCACTTTTTGAAGGCCAATCGCTATTCGAGCTCACGGTTGCTCGTAATCAAGGAATTGTTGATCAAACCTTGATGGTTGGGAGTATACTCAATGTCGATTTAGCCAAAGATTTTCTACCAAAGGATACTAGCCAAACTATTATTGAAGCTACTCCACGAAATACTGCTGCAGCTATTGCTTTTGCAGCTTTCTCTTGTTCTCCAGATGATATTCTTATTGTTACTCCTTCTGATCACTTAATTGAAGGTCAAGATGCTTATGTAGAAATCTTGAAAGAGGCTATTAAATTAGCTAAGCAAGATTATTTAGTAACTTTCGGAATTAAACCAAACAAACCTGAAACTGGTTACGGTTATATTGAGTATGAGGGAAATGACGTTCTTTCGTTTAGAGAGAAGCCTAATCTGGAGACTGCTAAGGAATTCTTAAAAAAAGGAACCTTCCTGTGGAACTCTGGTATTTTCTGCTTTAAAGCATCGGTTTATTTAGAAGAACTGTTTCGATTTGAACCAAAAGTATTTCGTGC
>CANRHE010000089.1 GCA_947630335.1 uncultured Sphingobacterium sp. | reverse complement strand
AGTTGTATGATTGCTTTCACCTTGCTATTATTCGCCCTATCGTATTCTCTGTTCATGAGAAAAGAATTAAGATCGTAATAATAGTCTATGGATCAACTCGCTGCGCTTACTCCAAAAATAAAATCTATTGGTCTTATACGCATAATGCCTTTATTAATGGTATGATAAAGGCACTATGCGCGGGTAATAAGTAGTGTGTTTTAATTAATAGGTGTCAAGTGGAGTGTGCTCCTTACTGTAATAATACCTTCATCGTCGCCGTCTTCCATGTCACGTTGAAAGATGATTAGTTGTAAATCGTTTTTAAGTAGTATTAAGGTGTCATTCTCTGCTTCCGCTTTACGATTTATAAGATTATATGTCGAGCCCTTTCTCTTAATTTTGAAATTAATTCCTCCAATGGAAGAAGGATCTCCACTATAAAATACTGTTACGAGATCTTTGCCTTTAAAATGATAGATATCGCCATCTTCTATCTTAGAAACAGAAGATTCAATAACTTGACCATCTCTTATAATTTCTCGCTTTTCTTCTACTAGTTGGTATTTGCCAATTATATCTTTGGTTTGATGATTCTCTACTATTGTTATTGAAGAGAACGCAAGGCTAGGTGTAAAGGTAGCGCATCCCAAAAGAAAGTTAAAAATATATTTTTTCATATTCATTATGATTATAGGTATAATTATATAATGTGTTGCTCAATCCTAGAATAGTTACGTCTACCTGAAGACGTTTTTAAATACTGGGTTGCACATGGATTCAGAAAGTTTTCTTCTAGGGCAAAGAAACAATTTCTATAACCAAAATTAGAAACAACAATAGAAGATTGAATATTTTATTTACAAAATACCTAATCATGGTCATTTTGAATATATTGTTGCTGTAGCTAAGGATAGGTTTGAATGATTTAATGTTAGGTACTTGTGATTGTGCGTGGGGGAATGAATTAAAATATAATGGTTGGTGATATTCTTCGGTATGTCTTAATTGTTGAGCGAGTGTAATAATATTAATATTTTAAGTGATTCGATTATATTTCAGTAAGAATATTTGTGTAATTATGTACTATTATTGAATCTGATAGTTTAATTTTGCACTAACATGTTGTTCTTGTCAATGACTAACATAAAACGTACATGCAGTATTTGATTAAGGATGGTGTGGGAGAATATAGTATAGAACAGTATATAAAACTGGATATAAGTTAATTTGTAAATTTTTAAAATTTGAAACATGAGAAAAATAGTATTTTTAATTACTGCGATTGTATGTTTAGCAGGTGTGTCAAATGCGCAAGAGGTTAAGTATCAACTTTCTAGTCATATACTAGACATATCTTCGGGAAAACCAGCTCCTAATGTAACAGTGACGCTATCCAAGAAAAATGGTGCTGCGGACGATTGGACTGTAATCGAAGAGAAAGTAACTGATGATAATGGCCGTATTGGGAATTTCTTGAAATTAGGTAAAGGGGATAATAAGGGGATTTATAAATTAGTTTTTTATACTAATCCTTATTTTAAATCTCTTGGACATAATTCTTTTTATCCTTTTATAACTGTTGTGTTTGAATTGACTGATAATGAGCATTACCATGTGCCGATCACGATATCACCTTACGGATATTCTACTTATAGAGGTAGTTAATAAAATAAAAGAGTCTTACATTGTAAGACTCTTTTATTTTATTATGGTTTTTCGCTATAATGTTGTGCTCTTATCGCATTAACAGCTATGGAATTGTCATTGGCTCCACCGCCCCCGCCAGAAACACCTACACTTCCTATGAGTTGCCCGTCTTTCCAAACAGGTACCCCGCCGCCTAAAAGAAGTAATTCGGGAATAGTATTTAAATTTTTGGAATCCGTACTTTTTTCAGCTTTTTCCATTAACTCTAAACTTGATGTCTTCGTGGATAATGATGTGTACGCCTTTCTTTGTGAAGCTAGTGTATTGTGAGGTCCTACATTGTCTCCTTTTAATAAAAGTAATATATTGCCACTAGCATCTAATATGGCTATAGAAACATTTTTGTTAATTTTATTCGCTTCTTTATTTATTTCTTTTGCAAGTTCTAATACACCATGTTGATTTAAACTAACGATGGTGGTGGTAGTAGACTGTGCATATGTCATAAAGGAAATAAAAAGACAAATGATGAGGGTGGGTATTATTTTATTTGTTTTCATGAGTATTGAATAATTTGTAATGAATACTTAATTAGATGTAGCAAGTTCTTTAAGTGCTTTTATCCATTGAGGATGACTATTAAGGCTCTCAACCATAGCTACTTCTTCGCCTCCCATAGCTTTGAACTCATAAGCGTATTCTACTAAAATCTCGTCTAATGTCTCAATACAATCGGCGACGAATGCAGGGCTAAATACTAATAGCTTTTTCTTGCCTTGTTGTGCTAAATCATGTAACACATCAGAAGTATAGGGTTGTATCCAAGGGGTTTTGCCTAAGCGGGACTGAAAACATACCGTGTATTTATCTGGAGATAGCTCGAGCCTAGAAACTATAGCTCTGGTGGTAGCGTAACATTGAGAAAGATAGCAGTATGAGTTTTTTTCTTTTTTGCATGAATCACAGCCTAAATCAGGACATTTTAATTTGCCACTAGGATCTATCTTCCCTAACTGTCGTACTGGAAGTCCATGATAGCTGAATAATATGTGATCATAGTAGTCTATGTCGTGTTTACGACCATTCTCTACTATGGCAGTAATCATGTCTTCATTATCACAGTAACTTCCAACTATTGAAATCGATGGTATGTATTGCCATTGACTAATGATACGCATGACTTCTTCCATTACTGAACCTGTTGTTGCTGAAGCGTATTGAGGAAATAACGGGATAACTCTAATGGAGTCTAGATACATATTTTGTAAATTGTTTAATGCAGACTCAAGGGAAGGGTTTTGGTACCGCATAGCCAACTCTACGTGATATTCTTCTCCTAGCTCGTGCTGAAGAAGGTGTTGCTGTAATTTTGAATAGTACATCAAAGGTGAACCGTTAATATCATCCCAAATGGTCGAATAGGTCTCTGCGGATGCAGCTGCGCGTTTGGGAACGATCACTCCTTTAACGAGTAAAGAACGCCCTAAATAAGGGATGTCGAGCACACGAGGATCCATTAGGAATTCTGTCAAATATTTGTGAACATCTGAAGTGGAGGGACTGTCTGGAGTACCCAATTGAACTAATAATACACCTTTTTTTGCCATTATAATATCATTGTAGAATAGGATTGTTACTATTACACTTCAAATATAGTGTATAAATAACACTTATTTGTAAAAATAAAGTATAATATTATACCTTTGTGTCGTAGTCATTGATATATCAACTCTTTGATCGAGAAAATACTAATAGTGGTTTTATGAAGGATATTGTAAATATAAATAAGCTTCAAATAGCTAATATGGAGCGACTAGAGCGTGTAGCTTTTGTCAATTCCTTGAGTGGATTCAAGAGTCTTAATTTGATTGCATCAATTGATGGAAATGGTAATGAAAATGTAGCTATTTTTAATTCAGTTGTACATTTAGGGGCTGATCCCGCGCTCTTGGGTTTTATAAATCGTCCTGATGAGGTAGAACGAAATACTCTTTCTAATATTAAAGAAACGGGTTATTATACAATTAATCATATTCAAGAATCTTTTATAGATGCAGCGCATCAAACTTCAGCAAGATATCCTAAAGGAGTTTCTGAGTTTGAAGCTGTAGGGCTGACCCCAGAATATAGAGACGCATTTCAAGTGCCATTTGTTAAGGAGTCAAGTGTTCAAATTTCATTATCTTTAGTAGAAGTACTTCCTATTACTGTTAATAATACGTACCTTATAATTGGTGAGATACTAGATGTGTATCTTCCGAAAAGTATTCTATTGGAAGATGGATCTTTGGCTATAGAGAGAATAAGTACGGTCTGTGGTTCCTCCTTGAATGGCTATCATAGTCCAAAGCTTATCAAACGTAAGGCTTATGCTAAAGTTAAGTAGTGTACTGATGGGGTTAGTTACTATTCTAAAGTAATTATACTGTTAGTGTATAGTTGTTATTTAAACTTTGGCGTGTAGTTTGCTACGAGCAATAAGTTCAAATTTGTTGAAAAATAATAAAATTAATAAAGCACTCTTATGCAATTTAAAAAGATTACAAAGAAACTGTTGTGCAAATTAAAGATGTTGGGATATAATATCCTTACGTTTAATAATAAGATGTCCTCTGATCATATTATTTGGTTCCCAGAATATGTAGATGATGTCTCAACGTTTATTAGTAATCTTGATAGATTAGGTGTGTTTCAGTTTGATGAGCCTAATATATTATTAATAGATCATGTAATAGAGCATTTTGAAGAGTACGAACTGTCTGGAGAGGTATTAACTACAACTGAGTTGTCTTTGCACTCGAGTGGAGGGGATTTCTAATTGAAACTTGACAACAATCGAAAAACAAGCGGCTTTATTGGTGTAAAACCGCTTTCGTAATATTTGATTAGACATTCAGTTTTGTAAGACTCTTCGAGGCTGAAGGAGTCCTATGTAGAATAATCAGATTATTTAAAGGTTACATTAGAATCACTTCGGATATCTGATTACCCTGTTTTGATCGGATGTATTTGTATTTCACCTTTTGATCTAATTTTAGGATCTGTCCAGCAAGAGTATCATTAAAATAAACTGTTTCTCTCGATTCATTATCTCTTATGAATCCATAATGACCAACTTCATTGTAATAAGAGACCTTTCCAAATAGATATTCGTCTTCAAGATCAGCGGGTTTGAGTAAATCCTCTTCTTTGAATTTGTAAGGTTGCGCTGGAGGTGTGTCCGAAATATTACCGTGTTCATCTACGTAGGCAAACATTTCTTCTAGGGATTTCCCTTTGTCGTTGTTGCGTTTGTTAAATTCGCGTCTTTCTTGCTTGTCTTGTTTTTTTATTTGTTTTTTTTTTGCTTGTTCTTTTTTACGGAACGTAAGTTGACTTTTCGCCATGTAATATATTTAAGGTATTAGAATAATACGTAGAAGGGAATGTTCTAGAATAGCTAAGGCTATGTGTCTAAAAATAGGGCTTCTAGGAATAAATACAAATGTAAGTAAAATATTTGAGAATAACGAATAACTACTTGTGTGTAAGGTTATCGAGTGATAGGGCACCTTTCTAGAAGTGGCTCGTACTAAATGGCGAAAAATGAAATATATTATTACACTTCGGTATTTTCTGACGATAGTGTGTTTAGTTTTTTCTTAAGCCTTTGTTTAGCTTTTTTGATACCTTCGGGTGATATCCCCAGTAGATCGGCCATACTTCTATTGTTGAGGTCGAGTTTAACTAAGGCCATTATTCGTAGATCGTTCTCTGTTAGTTGTGGGTTTTTATCCTTTAGATTCTGAAGGTAATCTGGGTACATTAAATCAAAGTTTTTCTTGAAATTAACCCAACGCTCTTGTGTCATGAGATGCGACTTGAGCATGCTATTAAGCTCGTGGGACACTTTATTTCTTACTTGATCATCACTGGTGTGTGTGTTATTTAATTCCTTGCGAAGATTAGCGATAACGACGTTATTTTCTTTAATAGTTTTGATAAACTCATTCAAGGCATTTTTTACAGAATCTAATTCTTGATCTACTGCTTTTTTTTCTAAATCTAATTTTAACTTGGCATTGTTTAGTTCAATGTGCTTTATTTTAATAGCATTTTTTGATCTATTGAGCAATAGAACAATAATAGTCGCTCCAAGTAGTACTAATAATCCTATCAATGAATATGTTCTTTTTATTGAACGTTGTTTATCGTCATTCTCTGCTATTGACTTTTCATATTGCTCACTCTCAAATTGCCATCCAATTTTTAGAATTTCTTCGTTATCGGATTGTTTGTCTAATTCTTGTTTTAGACTTATGTATTCCTTTAGATATTTGTTTTCTGCAGGTATATCTCCTTTTAGAGACGAAATTTTGGATAAAATCTTAGCCACTTCTACTTTATGAATAAGTAATGCGGGCTTGTCATTAATCATTTTTAGCGCATTATTTAAATGGTGTTCAGCAGATTTCCAGTTATTAAGTTCGGTGTAATATGTTGCGGCAACTAAATTAGATCGTAAATAATCCAATCTTTCATTTTTTTCTAATGATGAATTGATGTTTTGAATAAGCAGTTTTAATGCTTCTTCCTTTTTGCCCTCTTTCCATTTGTATTCACTAATGTTGCCTGATAAAATACCAATCCAGGCAGTATCTTTACTCATCTGAGCTTCTTTTAGTGACTTCTGTAGGTATTGAAGCGCTTGTTCTTTTTGACCTAGTAGTTGGGAATATATTCCAATAGAATTTAAAATATCAATGCGTTGTCTACTGTACGGCAGGCTGTATGGAAGTGCAATTTTAAGATACTCTATAGCACGTTGGTGATTGCCAATGTGGCTATAGAAGCCAGAAATAAATTTATAATGATCTAAAAGGGCAGGTACTTTTTTTAGGTCAGTCTTAGGTTGTAAATAATTTGCTTTAAGAAAAAAGGGAAGGGCTTGAGATATTTTTCGATAAATAAAGTAATAGTGCCCTTGTCTAGCATATGTCAAAAACTCTAATTCTATATTATTTGTGCTTTTAGCGAGTTGAAGGCACTTCTGGTAATAATGGTCAGAATAAGGATTTGTATTATCGTGCATAATAGAATATACATCTGCCATCAGCATTTGGTAACCCCATAATAAATCGGCTTCACCTTCTTTAAATGGTGTCTGTATAATTGACTGCAATTGTTGTTTGATAGCAACAGTATCTAATCCATATTTATGTATTAATGAAAGTATGGACTCGACAGTATGTTTTTCCTCTTGTATATTAGTTTGTGAAATAGAGGTATGGGGCTGGCTAAACAATAACCCAAAAAGTAAGAGTATATATGCTGTTTTATTAAAATGTAATTTTATCCACATGTCATTTTACTATATAGTCTTCCCTTATGTTTTCTTTTAAATAAGACTGTTCATTACTTTTTATATGCTAATTGATAAGATATATGTTTGATTCCGTACAATGTAATGTCCATGATGTCTCTTTTTTTATTTTTTAAACTATTGATTTATATGTATTAAATGTGCTTTAATCACAATTGTCCCCCACTTGTCCCCTAGTGCGAAGGTGTGTTGTAATGCAATAGTACGTATTTTTGTTTAGATAAAATATGGATGCTGGATTGCCTTTCGGTGATACTGCAATTAGCAGCTTGTAATATTAACTTGAACATATTTTATCTTGCATTTTTGTAGGATATAGAATGTAAGTATTAACGGTGATTTGATGAAAGATGAATAGTATTAACGAAATGTCAAAATGGAATTTATGGTTGAATTATTTCAACAGTAGAAGTGCTACGCAATGTAAATCTATTCCAAGTGATATGCCCGTAAATTCTACGGTAAGCTCGAGTTATTATTTTATTTTTGATTGTCAAAGAAATAGTATTCTTTATGCTTGCGATTGTTTTGAAAGAATTCTTGGGTATACAAAGGATGACTATAGTTTGATGGATATAATTAGCTTTATACATCCTGAGGATTCTGATTATGTGTTGAATTGTGAGCGTAAAGCAACAAGTTTTATGTCTTCATTAAGTGAGGAGGAAGTATTTAACTATTCTATTAATTATTCCTACAGAACAAGGACTGAATATGGAAATTATATACATATACGTCAAAATTATCAAGCCTTAGAGTTGAATCCGGGTGGAGTAATGACAAGACTCTTGGTTTTTATTGAAGTGTTAGAGGGCGGTAACTACTGCAAAAAGGATGACTTTAAGATAATGGAGCGTCAGCTAAATAGTAGAATTAACCTGACTAATGATTTCAATCTGACAAAACGAGAGTCTGAAGTGTTAGAGTTAATAAAACAAGGTTTGACAAGTGTAGAAATATCAAATAGACTTTACGTAAGTAAATTTACAGTAGATACGCATAGAAAAAATATTTTAGCAAAAGCAAAAAATAGAAAATTCATTACTATTGTCAAAGAGGGAATTTCTTAGCTATATGTATTTGTTTTTTGTGTAAAGACTCTCGGTAGGATGTTCCCCACTTTGCTAGTTCTTCGATAATAGGTGATAGTGTTTTTCCGTATTCAGTTATTTCATACTCCACAGTGATGGGTTTTGTGTTTTTTACTGTACGCTTTATTAAACTATTTACTTCCATATCTTGTAGCTCTTTGGATAACATTTTGGCACCTATCCCATCTATTTCTCTTAATAGGTCCATGAATCTAAGTGTGCCATGCAAAAGTAATGTGCCAATAATATGAAACTTCCATTTTCCTGAAAGAATTCCCATTGTATCTTTTATAGCGTGTATTTTTGCTTTACAGATTGTTCCTGGGTCATGTGAGTTGTTTGTGTGCATAAGTCTAAAAGTCAAATAATAACCTAACCTCTAGCAAATATAGAAGTTATTGAAGTGCTTTCCTAGAGTAAACTAGTTTCTAAATGGAAACTAATGCTATAAGTATAGTTGCTAGTTTCTATCTTTGTGCCAAATTAAATTGAAATTTTTAAAAGATGAAAAAGTTATCTTTATTAGCATTAGTAGCTGCAGCGTTTATGGTATCTTGTCAAGGTGCTGCAGGCGACAAGTCTGCAACAACAGGTGAGCAGGAAGTTGCAGCACAGTCAGGAGTAACATACACAGTAGATAGTACTAGCACTCTTACTTGGAAAGGATATCATAAAGGTGGTTTTGAGCCTAGGTTCGGAACTTTGTTAGCAACCGGTACAGTGTCTGTTGATAATGATGTGATTACTGGTGGTTCTTTTGTTATTGATATGAATTCAATAACTACTGATGAAGCTGCCGTAGATGTAAAAACTAGTGGTGGTAAAACTGCTGCAGATCTTGATGGTCACTTGAAATCAGCTGATTTCTTTGAGACTGAAAAATATCCAACTGCTAAATTTGAAATTACAAGTGTAGCTCCATTTGATGCTGCTAAGGATAAAAGTGTATTAGAAGGTGCAACGAATATTATTAGTGGTAATCTGACAATTAAAGATAAAACTGTTAATGTTACTTTCCCTGCTAAGGTTAGTATCTCTAATTCTGGATTGGATGTGGTATCTAATTTTACAATAAATAGACAAGACTGGGGATTGGTATATGGTACAGAGGGTGATGCCAAAGATTGGATGATTTCACCAGAGGTAGATATCGCTTTTGATATTAAGGCGAAGAAATAGTTTTTGGTAATTATTTTCTTTTACAAATACTACAAAAGGCATGCTTGATAGCGTGCCTTTTGTAGTATTTGTAAAAATGCTTGTAGTCAAAAATCTACAAATATTTTTATAGAACATCTTGCTTTAATTTATTGTATTACACTGTTTATATATTTGCAATACTGCATATATAGTAGTGAAACCAAATCTTTCAAAAAATAATCTTATGAAATTGACATTTTTAAAGAATGTGAAATTAGCACTTTTATTAACAACCGGTATAGCATTAGCTGTAACTAGTTGTACAAAAGCGCCTGATTCTGAAGTTGTGCCGGATGACCCAAATACAAACATAGGTGTATTGGCTAACTTCGACTGGTCAACAACAAAAACAGTGACTGTTCGCATACCTGTAGAGGACTTGCATTCTGGTCAGTTTTTTTATAAATTAGAGTTGTTTGATAGAGAACCATATTTGCCAGGTGCTGTATTATTGGGTGGGGGTGTTGCCAAAAATGGTCAAGATTTATCCACAAAGATTACAGTGCCTAGTCACCAGACTAAAATCTTTGTTCAGAAAACAACACCTCTTGGTGATGTGTCTTTTTCTATTCTAGACATAGCTAATTCTCAGGGTATTGTGAATGCTAAGGTGGGTTCAATTAATCTTAATGGTGTTGCTAAGCTAGCTTCTTCTACTCCAGTGTCTTCTATTGCTCCTTCAGTTCCTTCAATTCCTTCTAACGCTTTGGAGGTGTCGGGTAAAGAGAATATAACTACTATTCCGGCGTCTAAGTCATATGTAATTCGTGCTGGTCAAACTCTTGCTGGAAATATACCTGCATTGAATTCTGATAATGAAGGATTAACCGTTTATGTAGAAGGTAAATGGCATCATTATAACGATGTTGAGTTAGGTAAGAATACACGCGTTGTGGTACTACCTGGTGGTGTATTTGACGTAAAGTCTTTGGCCTTAAATAGTGGAACTGCTTCGTTTGAAAATCATGGAGATGTATTGCTTAAGGCGCTGAAGATAAATACAAATAATAGTTTTAAAAGTGTAGGTACATTAAGAATCGAGGGTAATGTAGCAATGGTAGGTAATGCTGAATTTGTTAATTATCAAAAGGATGTTAAGGTGAAAATATTCTCTTTAACAATGGTTGATGCAGGTTCTGTGGTTACTAATAATGGTGAGATAGAGATATTAGAAGGTAGTTTTAAGAACGGTACCTTAAATGCCAACTGTTACACTACTGTGGGTAAAATGGAG
>CANRHE010000088.1 GCA_947630335.1 uncultured Sphingobacterium sp. | reverse complement strand
AATTCATAAAATATTAATGATTAAAAATTGTCTACTTCGCGATAAGCATTTACTAATTTAATTTCTCCTTCTTTACCCGTTACGGACATGCCATGCTCCATACCGACTATTCCTTTGTAATCTTTATTATGCAACCATTTAAAGATATTCTTAAAGTTAATTTCACCAGTTGTAGGTTCTCTTCTTCCAGGATTATCGCCAACTTGTATATAAGCTATTTCATCCCAACATTGGTCCATGAGATTGATCAAATTACCCTCATTTTTTTGCTGATGGTAAGCATCATAAAGAATTTTACAAGAAGGACTATTCACACCTTTACAAATTTCATAAGCTTGGTCTGTATAACGAAGGAATAAATCTGGCGTATCACTTAATGGCTCTAATACCATAGTAATACCATGTGGCTCAAAAATTTCAGCACCGCGTTTTAAACCTTCGATAACGTTTACATTCTGTACTCCAATAGGAAGTCTTCTTTCATAATCTCCAGGTACTACAGTAACCCATTTAGCGTTGGTTCGTTTGGCTACTTCAACAGAATCTCTACAGCCCTTCAAAAAAATATCTACATGCTCCTTTTTACCTGCAGCCAATGTATTAGCACCATTACCACCTTTTGGTACTACAAAGACACCCATACGCATATTTAGCTTATTGAGCAAGTCTCCAATCTTCTTCTGCTCATCAATAGAACGTCCAGGCATTCCGTTATCCTCTATACTGCGAAATCCTAGATCATACATATATTGTATTTCGTCTAAAAAATTCTTTCCAGCACTAGCCGCAAACATACCTTGGTGAGGAGCATAATCGAGTTTAAAAACTTTTCCTTTTTCAGTTGTGTAGGAATTAGCTAGTAAATCAGTTCCAGAAAGCACTGAGCCTCCTAAAATTAATCCTGAATTTTTTATAAAATCAGATCTTCTCATATTAAGATTTTGGGTTCTAAATTGATTAGTTATTTATAAATATAATTATTAAATCCTGAGCTTTGCAACTCTTTAAAAACATTATTTTCTTTATAGACAAGATAAATATCCATATCCTCCTGACTTTCAACGAATTTAATTGCATCATCAGGGGCTAAAAGGATTAAGTAGTTGTCAATTGCATCAGCTACTATTGCATTTTTTGCTATTACAGTTACACTGAGAGTCTTACTCTTTATAGGATATCCTGATTTGGGATCAATATGATGAGAAACTTGTTCACCATCATACATTAATTGTTTTTCATAAGTACCAGAAGTCGTTATTGCTTTATCTTCTACAGCTAATTTATAACTAGCTAGCGATGTACTCTCATAAGGACGTTGTACTTCAACAATAAATTTATTATTATTTGGCTTATGCCCTTTTACATAAATTTCTCCCCCTATCTCTACAATAAAGTTCTCTATATTTTTAGAAATAAGAAAATCACTAATCACATCGACAGTATACCCCTGCGCAATACCATTGACATCTATTGATATTCCTTTCTTTTTCTTGATCAAAGAATTACCTTTAACCGTTAAATTTTTCATTCCTATCAGAGATAGGGCTTCATTCACTTGCTGATCGGTAGGTTTATTCTCAACTCCTTTATTCCCAAATCCCCATAAATGAACTAATGGCATGACTGTAATATCAAAATATCCATTCGTTATATCATATGTTCTAAAGCTCTCCTCAATTACTTTTTTCAGATGAGAATCCATGGATATTTTACGAGTCTTAGGATTATTAAATTTAGATATGATAGAGTTATCTATATAGATTGACATTGATAGATCGATACTATTCAATATACTATCAACTTCCTGTTTGCTAACTATTTTTTCGCCATAATACTTAATGCTATATGTAGTACCTTGTGTCGTACCCTTTATAGAATGCTCTATAAAGTTTTTGGGATGTGCAAATGATAATGCACATCCCAAAAAAGAAAATACTATTATAAATAAATACTTCAAACTATATATAATGTTGAATATTTACACCTGGTTTTGCGTATGCATATATTCCATTTTCATCCGGTAACGCCTTTGGCATGGTATCCCAAGTATAAGATTCTGGCATTAAGCTAATATTAGAATTAATTGCTTGATCCCATTTCAATCCTTTTCCTGTGTAACACGCTATACGGCCGATAATTCCAGTCAATGTACTATACGCTCCATAATCTGCATCCTCAAACTTATAATCACCTTTAGCAATAGCATCGAATAATTCAACATGTTCATGGCGATAAGGATTAGGATCACCTTTAGCTTGATGTCTGAATATCTCGTTTCCTTTAGAA
Source organism: uncultured Sphingobacterium sp. (assembly GCA_947630335.1). GTDB lineage: Bacteria > Bacteroidota > Bacteroidia > Sphingobacteriales > Sphingobacteriaceae > Sphingobacterium. The sequence goes on along the minus strand of CANRHE010000088.1, from coordinate 8,313 downwards.
TCCCATAATACAGCATGATTACCTGCATTCACATATGCTCTTCCTTTGGTTCCTTGAAAAGTCTCATCGACTCTATTTTGATTTCCTTCAAAATGGCAACATTGACTAGACACTACTGAACCATCATCATATGTCATTTCTATAGAAAAATTATCAAATATTTCGCCATATTCTTTACCTGTTCGATGAGCCCTAGAACCAACCCCATGAATAGCTACTGGATATTTACCTTTTACCCAATTGGCTACGTCCAGTTGATGAACGTGCTGCTCTACAATATGATCTCCACATAGCCAATTGAAATAATACCAATTACGCATCTGGTATTCCATTTCAGATTGATTCGGCTTACGAGGTCGTACCCAAACTCCACCACTATTCCAGTATACTTGTCCAGCTACAACATCTCCAATAGCACCATCTTGTATACGGTTTACAATTTCACGATAATTCTTTTGATAACGTCTTTGTAACCCTACAACCACATTAAGTTTTTTGCGCTTAGCTTCTGCTGCTGATTCCAATACTTTACGAACTCCAGGAATATCAACCGCAACAGGTTTCTCCATGAAAACGTGTTTTCCTGCTTTAACGGCTTCTTCAAAATGAATCGGTCTAAATCCAGGAGGCGTCGTCAATAACACTACATCAGCATCTTTAATGGCAGATTTATATGCATCAAATCCTACATACCTTCTACTTGCAGGAACATCTATTTTATCACCATATCTCTTAGATAAACTTTCATATGCCTTATCTACAGCGTCTTCAAAAGCATCAGCTAAAGCGACAATTTTTATATTCTGCCCCGACTCCATTGCATCAAAGGCAGCACCAGTACCTCGTCCACCACAACCAATTAAGGCAACTTTTATCACATCACTACCTGCTGCAAAAACAGAAGATACCGAAGAGGAAGCTACTACAGCAGCACCAGCCATAATAGATGAGGATTTAATAAAATCTCTTCTCTTAAATTGATTCATACTTTATATTTAATTTAGGTTTATATTATTAATTATAATCTTCAATAGGGGCTTTATCATAATAAGCCATTATTTCAGCTTCTGATGGTTGCACTAATGGTCTGACTATACGGAACCCAATAAATGGAGCTTCTGGAAACCACCAATTAGACTTAGGCATCTGTGGATCAATCTGTTTCCAAATTGGATCTGAAGCCATTCTAGAAGCAGATCGTGCCTCAGTGGCATCGCTCGAAAAACTTCCTCCACGTACCACATTTGAGTATAATTCTTTTGGCTCTAAAACTGGATTCTTGCTCGTCTTTCCTTCTAAAGTTTTATAATAATTAGGATCATATTGATCATAAGTCCATTCAGCTACATTTCCATAAACATCGTACAGACCAAAAGGATTAGGTTTCTTTTGTCCAACCGGATGTGTTTGCTCAGAGCTATTTACAGCAATCCAAGCATAATCACCTAACTGAGATGGATCATCACCAAAAAAATACTCTGTAGTCGTTCCTGCTCGCGTTGCATACTCCCATTCAGCCTCAGTAGGTAAACGATAGAAAACACCTGTTCGAATATATAACCACTTGCAGAATTGAATAGCATTATATTGAGTCATACCCAGAGCAGGTTTACCGTCTTTGCCCATTCCAAAGGTCATGTCCAAATAAGGTTTTGTAGGCCTTGTAATCGCATCAACCTCTACAGGTACCGTACCTTCTATTTGCTTAGACTGTTCAAAATCTTTGTATAAAAAAGACTCGAACAAGTCCCAAGTTACTTCATAAGCTCCTATCCAAAATGGATCTAAAACAACTTTATGAACTGGCTTTTCATCAGCTTCTTTAGAGACATTACTTCCCATCATAAAGGTTCCCCCAGGTATCGCTTTCATAGGAAAAGATAACGAAGTACCTTTTATTTCTTGGGTATAGCTCTTATGATCTTGTTTTTGAGCGTTAGCGACACCTATGCTAAACAAAGCACAGATAATTAAAATTTTTTTCATGAAAAAGGCAAGCTTTAGTTTTACAGTTACAACTAATAAAGATAGTTTTAAATGTCATACATACAGCATACTTAGTATAAAAAATATGTTACAAAAGTGTATTAATAACACTATACCAAACAAATGATAAAAGAAGACCTATAACAATACTCAAACCAATAATAGTATTGGATAATTTAATATTTAAAGAAAATTTTTCAATAATAATACTAGATGCAACTAGACAAGGCATAAACATCTCAAAAATGGAAACTTGATAAAATATACCCTGAAAATCCAAAAAGTATGTAATGAGTAATAGTGTGAAGGGACCTAATAACAATTTAAAAAATAACGAGAGACTAATTGCCCTCACCTCTTTATCCAAATTTTTAAATCGTAATTGCATACCTATTGAAAACAAAGCCATAGGGCTCACTGTAGCTGCTAATGCATTAAAAAATTCCCCCATATCTTTAGCTACTAATAAATCTCCTAAAAATAAAGCAGCAATACATGCTAAGAATGGAGGAAATGTAAACAGACGCTTAATAATAAAATTAGTCTTTTCTCTTTTTGTTAAAAAAACTGATTTCGTACTCGCCGCTAAAAGTACACCCAAGGTAGATAAAGTTAAAAATGTAATTTGATCACTAACTATCGCCACTTTTAACTGCTCAGCTCCAAAAAAAGTAATTATCAATGGGAAACCTACAAATGATGTATTACTTAAGCCAGAAACAATAGTCAAAGTAACAACAGTCCTTCGCGAATACTTTAACCATATATTGATAGTATTAAAGAAAAGATAGGATAGGCCGAATAGAACTATTGGTAACAATCCAGTGAATAAATAAGTTATACTCCATTCAATTGTAGGAATATGTAAGAGTGCAATTGAAGGGAGTCCTACATATATAACCCAATTATTAACAATTCTATAATCATTCTTACCAGCAAGATTAAATCTTCTAAAACAGTAACCTACAATTAAGCAAAATAGAATGATGAAAAAATTAGACATACCTGATCACTGTTCAAATAAAAATAATCCATTATAATTAAAACATTTTTTATTGTATTCTGTAGTTCTAGTATGGACTATTGCAAAAGTAATAGAAATAATAAACAACGAATAAAGTGAAAAATAAATATTTTCTAATAGCATTATTACTTATTTTTATAAAAAAATCTAGTGCTCAACAAGTTGATAGCATTAACCACAAGAACTCTTTTATTGCAGAAGTAGAGTTTGAGAATGGGGGAATACTTGCTACCGGCGAATTAAAAGAAAAAACATTTAATAATGCCTATTATAATGGCCTGAATTTTAAAGCAGGTTGGCGTATGAACTCCACCAAAGATCCTTATTATCGACTGTACAACAATCCAATATATGGTATAGGATTTTATAATAGCACCTTTCACAATGATATCGTTGGAAAACCATATGCATTATATGGGTTTGTACAAACTCCTTTTGGAAATATCAATAATAAAAAGTGGGCATTTGATTATAGAATTGGCTTAGGTCTCTCTGGTAACTTCAAACCTTACAACGAACAAAAGAATCCACTAAACCTTGCTTTAGGTTCTAAAAATAATGTTTTTATAGATTTTGGATTACGTAGCCAATACAAAATAAATAATCACTTCAGAGCTGGTGTTGGCGTAGCCTATCACCACTTTTCAAATGGTGCCCTACGGTTACCTAATAAAGGCGTAAATTTAATTCCGGTTACAGTTTCATTAACGTATCAACCAGACGGCATGAAGGTATCAAAAGATACTACACCGCTTCCAGAATTACCAAAAACAACATTATATCATGTTAATGCTGGAGCTGGTATAAAAGAAATTAGTGGTCATGATGGAAAGAGATTCTTTAAATCAACTTTAAGCTTTTACGCTAGTAGGTATGTTTCATACAAATGGCGTATGGGAGCAGGTATAGACTTGTTTTATTCTGCTTCTGGAAATAACGAAGCTATAGCGCATGATAAAAGTGGTAAATTAAGTTCTAAACTATCTGGAGGACCGGCATTTTATTTAGTACATATACTTAATCAAGATTTAGTATTGAATGGAAATATTGGTTATTATATTCACAACCAAGAATTCAACGGCGAAATTCGAAAGGTATTTTTAAGAGCAGGATTTAGATACTATGTATATAAAAACTTAAATGCAGGAGTGTCTATCAAAGCTCATCAAGGACAAGCTGATTTTATAGAATGGACTTTAGGCTATACATTTAACAGGTAAACGAATAGCCCAAAGCTTTTAATTATGGAAGAGTCTAGTTATATAACTTTCCAGCAGTTTTACCAATAGTTTTGGCTAAATCCTTATCAACCGTTATGTATCCAGGATAAAAAATATTCTTTCCACCAATTTTAATTGATGGCTTAATTTTTAACACGAAAAAACCATTTCCCTTTTTGGTAAAAATATCATTTAAAACATTATCTAACCCTTGTTCTTTAGCAACACCAAAAATATTTGCATTAAATGTTAAAGGAACTACCATACTCTGTCCAGTATTTAACTTAATATTCTCGTCTACAGAACCTTCAAAAATAGGCTTACCACCTAATTCAATAATATATTTAAATTCATTAATATCTGCTAAAGTCTTAGTTGGGTTTGCTATTTGCAAATTTACTCGACCTTGAAGTGGTAAATCTTGTCTCAAAAGTGCAAAAGCAATACCTGGTAATGAAGCTAAAGGAACACCATTATTAACATCAAATGAATTAAGATCTCTTCCTGCTATGCGAATTTGATCTACAGAAGATACATTGTAGTTAAATTGTCCTAAAGCTCCAATTTGAGCTTTATAATTCGTCGCGCATCCTGTAAATAAAAAAATACTTAAGGTACAAATTAAAGTAAAGTGTAGTTTTCTCATATATAAATATTCTATTTCTTTCCAAAATTATAAGTTATTCCCAATGTAAACACAGAATTCCCAGATTTTAAGTATTCATTTTTCAAAAAACCCACATTAAATCCAGTAGTATACTGAATATCAAGCCCCTTCGTTAATTGTAACCTTGTGAAAAATATAGGCTCAATAAATAGGTTGTATTCGTTTCCTAGAACAACATCGTTAACAACAAGTTTAGATGTCCCAACTCTACTTAGACGAATTGCTGTTCCATAGTTTAACTCTCTTTTCTCACCAAATAAATTTATTTTATCTTTTTTAGTGGATGAATAATTCACTTGAGCAAAAATTCTATTAAAATTGATTTTTCGAACATCTACAGGGATAAATCCTATAACTGAAGCTCTTTGATCAATATCTTCACTACTACCTACTCCATAGCCTATATAAGCTTCGAATACTTGAAGTTTACGTTTGCCTAAGGTGGTAAAATATCCTACTGACCCCTCTCCTAACCATTGACTATATTTATCATTGGAGTTAGCACCTCGGTTAATAGATGAGCCATTGGCAACTATGGCAATTTTATCTGAAATGGCTATTCCAGCATTTGCTGACACATTACCTTTTAATCCGATATGACCAGCTAAATGTCCTTCACCTTTGTTACGAAACATTGGTGTCGCAGGAACATTGGGCATATATATAGAACTACAGCTTGCAAATAAAGTGACTATCAAAAAAACAAAAAGAATCTTATGTAGTATTTCAAATTTCATAATATAAATATCGCCAAACGAAATGGCATAACTTAAAAAAAGCCCTTGTAAATACAAGAGCTTAATAATAGTTGTAAGGAAAATTAATTAATCGAACTTTGTTCAGGAGCCTTATCAATTAAATCCATGAATTGATCCAATTTTGGAGTAATGATAATTTGAGTTCTTCTATTTTTCATTTTTCCTGCAGCTGAATTATTATCTGCTACAGGATTGAATTCACCTCTACCGCCAGCTGTTAATCGCTTAGGATCTACTCCATATATTTTCTCAAGAGCTTGGACAACTGATGATGCACGCAAAGCACTTAGATCCCAATTGTTTCTAATATTAGGTTTTGAAATCGGATCTGTATCAGTATTTCCTTCGACTAATACATCATAGTCTTTATAATCTTGAATAATCTTAGCTACTTTACCTAAGATCTCATCTGCTTTAGGTGAAATTTCGTAGCTACCAGATTTATATAACATATTATCTGAAAGCGAAATATAAACCACCCCTTTAAGTACTTGTACATCTACATCCTTTAACTCTTCACGACTCAATGATCGAGTTAAATTATTTGTCAACACCATATTTAATGAGTCAGATTTATTTTTAGTGTTAACTAAGTGTTGAATGTATTTATTCGAAGAGTTGATTTCATCAACCAATTTAGAAATATTCACATTACCTTGAGAGTTTTGCTGAATACTATTGTCCAACGTTGCTTGTAACTTAGCATACGCTTCTTTTAACATCGTGTTATTTTTACGTTCGTACGCCAATTGATCCTCTAAGCTTTTAACAGTTGCACGACTTTCTACTAGATCAGTTTGTCCTTTTTGATAAAGTGCATTTAAATCCCTATGTTGTGTCTCTAAGGCCACATATTTCTTATTGCTTACACAACTAGTCATCACGATTCCACCAAGTAAAATCGTAATTGGTAATAATCTTTTTATAGACATACTCAATTCTATTTTTTTTACGAAATAAATATAACCAAAACTTATAATATATTTTAGTTAAACGATGTTAATTTATTAAAACAAGAAAGCTTTCAATTTAAATAATTGAAAGTTTTGATAAACTAATTATTACCCAAGATTAATACTGTAATCGTTAATTTAATTAATGTATTTATGTTAGAAAAGCCCTTTCTAACACAAATGATAACTTTGGTTTTTAAACTCGTAGGATGCATAATAATGATACTTTTCTTTATCCAATGGGTAGTCCCAACAGCCCATACTGTGGAATATTTGACCACCAAAACCACTTTTGAATCGATACAAGCCATACATAGGGTGAGATATATCTGGGTTGGGACTTATACCAAAAAAATCATATTCCGTACATCCCATATCCTTCGACATTTCCATTGCTCTCCATTGCAAAGCATATGTAGCCATAAAATTTCTATTAGCCGTTGTAGAAGCTCCATATAGATATGTTCCTCGCTTATTAGTAATGATCAGGAACATAGCTGCTAGAGGTTGGTCATCAACCTCCGCTACCAATAAAAATACCTGAGCAGGAGAATCTGTATTCGTAGCTTTCGCGGTAATTACTACGCGAAAATATTCAATACTGTGTAAGAAGAAATTATTACGTTGGGCAGTTTGACGATACAAGTCATACCAAATATCTAAACTATCCAATCCTAAAGATTTAATTTGAACGCCTTTACGTTTAGCTAAGTTAATATTATACCTCGTTTTTGTCTTCATATTTCCAAGCAAGTCATCTTTACTTTTTTTCAAATCCATAAATATGGTATTTGAAGGTAAGATATCCGTATTTGCTTTACGTAAGTTCCAATGTTCTGTATTAAAGTTGACGCGCATTTCTTGAATTCTCTTTTCTGGCATACCAATCCAATTACCATGCATATCGTAACAATCATCATCATTTGCCCATTGAGACTCCCAAGACAAATCATAGCGAATCATTATACAAGTAGGCGGCAAAGATTCCCGCAAAGCTTCTGATAATTGTTCTAAAAAAAATCCTTGATTTTCTGCCGAAGGCTCTATCTCTGGCCCATAAGGGATATAGGCGATACAATGCTCAGAGTCTACCTTTTGCAGTAAAATTAATAAATCACCTACAAAATAAGTATGATCATCGGAGGTATTAAATAAATCTGAATACCTTGTTTTAAAATCAAAAGCTCTTGTTTCAACCCCTTGAAGAGTTTTTACTTCGGACCAAAAAGCAGTCTGTTGGATTATCGAAGTTTGATAAATCTCCCTTATTTCCTTTTCTTCTATATCACCAATCATGATAATTTTGATAAAAAACCATAGTTATATGTTAATTAATAATTTTGAGCCCATTTTTTGGACACAAAAATTGCAAAGTTATCCAAAAAAAGATACGTAAGTGATATATATTATCAAATCATTATTAACCAAGCAAATAACTATATTATCTTTTAGTACATAGAAACATCAAACCTGCAATAACGTAATTTTATCCAAAGAATTATTTCTATATTCTGTGGGACTCACACCTACAATTTTCTTGAAAACTTTAGAAAAGTATGCAGGGTTTGGATAATTTAGTTCATATGCAATTTCAGTAATATCTCTTGCAGAGTTCTTAAGTAAAAGCATACTATATTGAATATTCACCTTAGAAATCCAATATTTCACAGATTGCCCAGTAACTTCTTTAACACATCTATTAAGA
>CANRHE010000087.1 GCA_947630335.1 uncultured Sphingobacterium sp. | reverse complement strand
TTTGCTTGTAGGTCAGCACCATTTCTAAAGTCTATTTGATTTCCCATTTTCTTATAGAAAGATTCTACAGAAAACTCATACTTATTATCTGAAAAATTTCTAAAATACCCTAAAGAGACTTGATCAGCAAATTGCGGTTTTATATTTAATGAACTTAATACATATTGATCAGTGGGTAAAGAAGAAGTCGTATTTGTCAATTGATGCAAATTCTGAACAATTCTATTGTAAGAGGCCTTTATGCTATTCGATTGATTAAGTAATGCAGATAAGGATAGACGTGGCTCTAGGTTAAGATAATGCTTAATAACACGGTTTCCATATGTTTCTGAATTAATAGGCGAACCATTTGAATCATAACTATAAAAAGTACCGGGACCTAATACCATAAAATCAGTTAGACGTACCCCATAGATCATAGACAACCAATCTGTCGGTTTGTAATCATGAGATACATACCCTGCAAGCTCTAACCCTTTACGGCTTTCAATCTGAATATTATTTACACTCGCACCTGGAAGAGCATTAAGACTAGCAGGTGAAACTGTCTGATTTAATACATTTACACCAAACTTAATGATGCTATTGTTATTAGCATAAAAAGAAAAGTCTTGTTTAAGATTTATATTTTCAATTTTAGAAGCAATTTTAAAATCGTTATTATCATTTGACACCGAAACGTTATATTTAAAATCACTGTAGATTAACGTAGTATTACTAAATAATTTTTCATTGAAAATATGGTTCCAACGTGCGGTGGCAGTAGCATTTCCCCAGTCAAAACTAAATAAATCGCTATATCCTAAATCATCTTTACCAAAGTAGCCCGAAACATACAGGGTGTTTTTATCATCAAATCGATAGTTGAACTTCGCATTCAAATCGTAAAAATATAATTTACTTTTATTTACCGATTCATCTGAAGAAAGTTTTAGAAACATATCCGCATATGTTCTTCTCCCACTTATCATAAAAGAACTTTTATCTTTAACGATAGGTCCTTCTAATTTTAAACGAGAGGCAATCAACCCTATCCCACCTTCAGCAGCAAATTTCTTGTTATTCCCATCAAGCATTCTAATATCCATTACAGAAGATAGTCTACCTCCATACTGCGACGGAATTCCCCCTTTAAATAATTCAACATCTTTAATCGCATCCGAATTGAATGTAGAAAAAAATCCAAGTAAATGAGATGCATTATAAACTGTAGCTTCATCCAACAAGATTAAATTCTGATCACCTCCACCTCCTCGGACATAAAAGTTAGAAGATCCTTCACCTCCTTTTCCAACACCTGGTAGCATCTGAATAGTTTTTAAAACATCACGTTCACCAAAAAGTACGGGTACATTCTTAACTTCCTCCATAGAAAAGTTAAACACACCCATCTGCGGACTAGTAACATTTTGATTCCTCTTTTTACCTGAAACGACTACTTCTTCTAGAGTATTCTCCAATGAAATAAGTTCTACATTGAATTGTCTTTGTCTTTTAGCATTTACGTCTATCTGTTGACTTTGATAACCGACAAAACTAATAATTAAATTAATCGAAGAATCAGGAACATTCAGTGAGAAAAATCCATAACTATTCGTACTTGTTCCTATTCTACTATTAGCAACTTGAACAACTGCTCCTATAAGTCCTTCTCCAGAAGAAGCGTCTCGCACATAACCACTAATACTTTGGTTAGATTGAGCATGGAGATTAGTTGTTATAATTATAAAACTAAAAACTAAAAAAAGAAAACGCATATATATGTATTTAATGTGTTAATTTCTAAAAAAATTATCAAAAAAAGCCATCTGATAAGTAATAGACTGCGACCAATAATCCCAATTATGTTTGCCAGGCATAGCTAAATAAGTATGTGGAATATTTAGATACAACAGGTCTTGATGCAACTTTTCATTTACACCAAAAAAAAAGTCATCATAACCACAATCAATAAAAATCTTTAAGGAATTAGGTTTTATCTTATATAACATGTTGATAACAGTATAATTATCCCATAAATCCCTATTGTCCTGATACTCTCCCAGTCGTTTAGCAATCTCCCAATTATTAGGAAATGGTCTAATATCTACCCCTCCTGCTGTACTCCCTACAGCCCCGTAAATATCTGGATGATTAATTGCTAAGTATAATGCACCATGCCCCCCCATACTCAATCCACTAATTGCTCTACTCTTAGGCTCTTTGCATACTACATATTTACTCTCAATAGTAGATAAAAGCTCTTCCGTTATAAAAGTTTCATATCGATATGATTTATCAATTGGCGAATCCCAATACCAAGATCCAAAACCACCATCCGGGCATACTACCATGTAATTATATTGATCCACTAAGGTTTTAATATAAGGGACTTTTTCAACCCAATTGGAGTAATTTCCCGAATAACCATGTAACAAGTACAAGGTTGCTACAGCAGTATTTTTAGATTTATCTGGTCGAATAACTACTGTTTTAATGTTTTTATTCATACTCTTAGAAAATACTTCAATAGTATCTACTGTAGCTGCGACAGTAGTAAGACAACTAATAAAAAGTAAGATAGAACTTAGAAAAATATGTTTCATAATTTAATATTTGTACTTGTATAAGTAAGATTCAAGACCTAAAGGTCGTTCTGATATCGTGTAAATATATCGATCATCCAAATCAAAACAAACAGCCTCTCCTTGTGGCTCTGGGGTATAAGGTATTTGAATATAAGGACCAGCTAAAGTCTTTATTATTGAGTTATTAGTATTACGCGGCCATAAATAGATATGAGTCAAATTTTTGACAACAATAAATCTTCCATCAGGACTTATATCCGCGCTAGTTGTAAAAGTAAATGGAAGCTCCATTTGGGGCAATAATCTAATAACATCCTCGTCATGAGTATTTTTTTTCAATGAAAAGGAAAAAAGAGCTGATTTAAAATCGCGTTTAGAAATAATATAGACTTCCTGATCTACAGGATCTATAAAAATAGCTTCAGCATCACGTTTCTTATCTGCATACTTGATGTCTATTTTCTTAATATCTGTACGAGGAATAATGTGCTCATTAGCATTAACCTTAGGTTCAGGAAATAAATACAAAGATAGCACGTCTCTATTTTTCAAATTATTACCAATATCAGCTAACAATAAATACGGGACACTATTTATATTCACACGAGCGATATCCTCACAATCCACCACATTTATACCTTCTAATTGTACAGTAGACTTGAGACCAGCCTTGTCATCGATGAGATAGATTTGGGCTTTATCACCACTGTCATTGTGAACCCAAAAATGATTCTTTTGATGTGAATAAGGTATTATTCCTGATACTTCAGACAGTTTGGGATTAGTCAATTTCCCTAGTTTTATGCCTTGAGCTAATAATGCAACAGGCACAAATATAAATCCGATGACAATAGAATATATTTTTTTATTCATTAGTATCAAATAATAAAGCTCCACTAACATTCCAAAATGAAAAACTATCGCCTTCTGATGGTCCTTGAGGAATATGAATTTTCACTTTATGTTTACCAGCTTTCAAATCCCCTAAGTCTATATAATTTGGGTAAGTAATCGTTCCAGGACACCAATTTGAGCGACTTAAATCTGACGAAGACAGTCCACTTGCAAAATTACCAGACACCGGATTATATAGTCTATAACTACCACAGTCAACACGCCACGGAGTGAACTTAAAAACTAATTCATCATCTACAAAGATGCTATTAACTTTAGGTACAAACTCGTCTCCATTTCCCCAACCACCATGTCCAGTAGTAATATAGCGCAATCGTGCATTCTTAATATCTTGCTCCAAATCAAACTCAAATTCTAAACCTTTATCTTGTCCAAATAAAGTCGCATATGTTTGTCCTCCCATCTCCATTACATTAGTAGTATTGAATAAGGAAATAGAAGATGTATTTCGTGCATAATTAGAGTTTCCTGGATGAATTGTTAATTCCAAACTTACCAGGTGACCACCTTTATCATAATTACCTATGTATACACCAATGTAAACCTCTTTCCTTGACATAACATTCAAAAACTCCGTAATATCCTGTCGATACATAGCACTATCCTGCCAAGTTTTTCCTTTTAACTCCAAACGATTATTAAAATGACTAACCCCAAATGGAGTGAAAAAACGCATTAACTCATATATAGGTGAAAACTCTTTAGTCCTAATCATTCCTAAATATGATTTACCATCCCCTGCATCATACGATGGTAGAGATTTCATTCCATTTTGCATCCCATCCAAAAAAGTTTGTTTCTGATCATCAGCAATTAAAAAAACGGAACCAGTACGATCATATGCATCTCCATTAGATTTCTCAATAAGCTCTATAAAAGCCTGACTATTAACAGGAACAGAAGGAATCTTAACTTTTTTTAAAATAACAGTTCCTTCAGCAAAACGTAATATAGAATCGGACGAACTTCCAGGTTGAAAACATATTTGATCATTTTGAAAAATCGGAATTTGTATAAACTTACTTTTCCATAATAGATCATTATATGTCAATTTATCAACTGTAGAATTGGACAAAGGAAATTTTAGGTTAGACGGCCATGTATTTAATTTCTCTATTTTTGTAGCTACCAAGCCAGAACTACCATTACGTCGATACTCTAACACTAAACCTAGATTTATTCCTACATCATTTGGAGATGCATGAATCAAAAAATCATCATTGTACCAAAGTTCAATGCTATTGGAATTAATGGATGTTGTTACCTTCTTTGCAGCCAAATTATTAATCATCTTCGTTTCCGTTTGGGGATCAAGTTGATGTAATTCCCATAACTGAGTATCTAGAGTAGAAACGGACTTATCTTTAGAGAAAAAGGCCTTTTTAATGACTGACTTAGATGCATTATCAAAATAGGAATGCTCATATGGAAATTTTGAATGATCATCCAATACGCTTTGCTTTAACACCACGGATTGGTTACGATCAGCTATAACGATTATAGGATCTTGGTTACTAATCTGATTGTTCCAGAAAGATTGATAAGTTATCTTATAAATATCTTGTGCATAAATGGACAGGCTAACAAAATATATTAATATAAATAGGACTGATTTTTTCATAATCATTTTATAAAACATCTATAATAGTATTATTGACTAAGGGATGTGAGGTACATAACAAACACCTTCCTTCTTCCATCTCTCTATCCGTAAGCACTTCGTTATAATCCATCTTAACCTCTCCTTCTAAAACTTGTGAAATACATGTACTACACATACCGGACTTACAAGAATAAGGAAGTTTTAAATTATTCTCTAAACCTACGTCTAATATTGTTTTATTATAGGGAACAGTTAATTGAATGGTGTTTCCATTAAAATTAAGGATAACATCATATGAAGAAGTATTAACTACTTCCTCTTCACGTTCATCATCATCTTCTTCTTCATCAGGAAAATAAAAAGTCTCTCTTTTCACTGCATTCTGCGGGAACCCCATACCTAACAAGGTGAAGCGACACAAGTCCATATAGAAAAGAGGTCCGCATGTATAAAAAATAGGCTCGTAACCTTCCTTAAGATTTACATTTACGAGATCGATGAGGTAGTCCCTATTTAACCTTGCCTTCATAAGGTTCTTAGAGTTTGACCATATAAACTCAATTTTTAAACGATCAGGGTAATCTTGTAATAAATTATTCAATTCATCATAAAAAAGTGTATGCTCTTTAGAACTATTACTGTATACTAATACAATATTACTTATTAACTCAGTCTTTAAAGCAGTTTTCAAAATGGAATATAAGGGAGTTATTCCTACACCTGCAGCAAACAAAAATACTACCCTAGCTTTTTTAGGATTGGGCTCGTAATAAAATACACCTTGAGACTCCATTACATCAATAGTATCTCCAACTTGTAATTTATCATGTAAAAATCTAGAAACCTCGCCATTTTCTACCCTTTTTACTGTAATTTCATATGCTTCATTACAATCTGGAGAGCTGCTAAAGGAATAAGAACGTCTGACCTCACGATCGCCAAAAATGAGCGATAATGTTAAAAATTGTCCCGCAAGATATTTAGGATAATTCCCTGATAAATCCTCGAAACGAATTGAAATGTTATGATTAGGTTGTCTTATAATATCAGACACTTTAAACTTATACATCCCTAAAGATAAACAACTTCAAAGGTACTTTTAAAATATATATAAAATAAAAAAAGTCCCGATTATAATCGGGACTTTACTATTCTATTTTGTAAATATTACAACTTACGTTTTACTTCTACTTGTTCAAAAGCTTCAACAATATCACCTATCTGAATATCATTAAATCTATCAATATTTAAACCACATTCGTAACCTTTATCTACTTCCTTAACATCGTCTTTGAAACGTTTCAATGAAGCTAATTTACCCGTATGTATTACTACACCATCTCTAATAATACGGATATCATTATTTCTATTGATTTTACCCGTTAATACCATACATCCAGCAATCGTACCTACTTTAGAAATTTTAAATGTCTCACGTATTTCTACTTCTGCAACAATTTTCTCTTCTAATTTAGGTGCTAACATTCCTTCCATAGCTGATTTCAACTCTTCGATAGCATCATAAATAATAGAGTACAAACGAACATCAATTTGTTCAGCTTCAGCCAATTTACGTGCTCCTTGTGTCGGTCTAACTTGGAAACCTATTATGATTGCATCAGAAGCAGAAGCTAATAAAACATCAGACTCTGAAATCGCACCGACTGATTTGTGAATAATATTCACTTGAATTTCGTCTGTTGACAATTTTAATAATGAATCTGATAATGCTTCAATTGATCCATCCACATCACCTTTAACAATAATATTTAACTCTTTAAAGTTTCCAATTGCTAAACGACGACCGATTTCATCTAATGTAATATGTTTAGTAGCACGCATTCCTTGTTCACGTTGAAGTTGAAGACGTTTATTTGCTACTTGACGAGCATCAGTTTCCGACTCCATTACGTACAACTTGTCACCAGATGTCGGTGTACCTGACATACCTAGAATTTGAACTGGAATCGAAGGTCCAGCCTCTTTAACGCGCTCACCACGCTCATTTGTCAAAGCTTTAACCTTACCTGAGTAAGAACCCGCTAAAATAGCATCTCCAACACGTAATGTACCACCTTGGACCAATACCGTAGTAACGATACCACGTCCTTTATCTAATGCAGATTCAATTACTGAACCAACTGCACGTTTTGTTGGATCTGCTTTAAGCTCTAATAATTCAGCTTCAAGCAATATTTTCTCTAAAAGTAAATCTATGTTTTCACCTGTTTTCGAAGAAATTTCTTGAGCTTGGTATTTACCACCCCATTCTTCAACAAGGATATTCATCGCTGACAATTGCTCTCTAATTCTATCTGCATTAGCATGAGGCTTATCAGCCTTAGTAAATGCAAATACAATTGGCGATCCTGCTGCTTGTGCATGGTTGATTGCTTCTCTTGTTTGAGGCATCACCGCATCATCCGCCGCAATAACAATAATTACAATATCTGTAACCTTAGCACCACGTGCACGCATGGCTGTAAATGCTTCGTGACCAGGAGTATCTAAGAATGTAATTTTACGACCGTCATCTAATTTAACGGCATATGCACCAATATGTTGTGTAATACCACCTGCTTCACCTTTTGTTACATTCGCTTTACGAATATAATCCAGTAAAGAAGTTTTACCGTGGTCAACGTGTCCCATTACAGTTACAATCGGAGCGCGAGTTACTAGATTTTCTTCAGTATCTGCTTCTTCTAATTCCGTTGTCTCCTCATCTTCTGGCTTAATAAATTCGATCTTATATCCAAACTCATCAGCCACTATCGTTAATGTTTCTGCGTCTAAGCGTTGGTTAATAGAAACGAACATACCCAAGCTCATACAAGTTCCAATAACTTGAGTGACAGGAACATCCATTAAATTAGCTAATTCATTAGCAGTTACGAACTCTGTAACTTTTAACACCTTAGACATCAACTCTTTCTCTAAAGCAGCTTCTTCTGCAGAAAGAGCTACATCATCACGCTTTTGTCGGCGTAACTTGGCACGTTGTGCAAATTTACCTGCTTTACCAGCACCACTTAAACGGGCTAATGTCGCTTTGATTTGATCCTGAATTTCTTTTTCTGACAACTCTTCTTTCGGAGCATCATTTCTTCCACCACGACTTCTTGGATCAAACTTACCTCTGTTTCCAGGATGCGTATTATTACCGCGAGGTCCACCTTGTTGGAATCCACCTGGACGATTTTGTCCTGGTGTACCTGGGCGATTTTGTCCAGGTGTTCCTGAAGTATTACCTCTAGGTCCGCCAGGTCTATTTTGACCGCCTTGCTGATTATTATTTTGATCAGTAGCCGATACAGGTCCTCCTGGTTTATTATTTGTTGTACGCTTGCGTTTACGTCTATTATCCTGATTAGCATTCGATGATGAAGCTACAGGTTTCTCTTTAGGCTTAAAAGTAGGTAATTCAATCTTACCAATTACTTTAGGTCCTTCTAATTTCTCCGAACGAGCACGAATCACTTCGTCTTGTACCTTCACAACAGGTTTTGTTGCTACTTTTTCTTCCTCTTTTTTGGGCTGTTCCACTTTTACCTCAGGTTTTTTAACCTCTTGAACGATTTTCTCTTCTTTCACTACTGGAGTTTCTACCTTAGCCTGAACTTTAGGTTCTTCCTTCTTAGTTTCCACTTTCTTAGCTTCCACTTTAGGTACTATTACAGGTTCTGCCTTAGGTTCTACTTTTGGTTCTGGTTTAATCTCTTCCTTTTTCACCTCTTGTTTAGGCGCTTCTACAAATGGCTTCTTTTCTTCTACTTTTTTCGCAGGCACTTCCTCAACCTTCTTCGTCTTACCTTTATTCAGACTAGCTAAGTCAATTTTACCTACTACTTTTAGATGTCCTGATTGTGTCGCTTCCTCAACTTTGGGTTGTTCTTTTTCAGCTTCAACCTTGGTCGGTGTCAATGGAACGTTCTTAATTAAGATATCCTCGTTTTCAACGATTGTTTTATTTTTAGGTGTTTCTTGACTTTGAGGTACCACCGCATTACCTCCTCCCACAGGGGACTCATCACGACGAATCTTGCCAATAACAATTTGCTTGGCCTCATCTTTGGCGATTTTATCTCCTTGAAATTCACGCGAAAGAACATTGTACATATCTGCAGATAATTTTGTTGTAGGCTTTGCCTCTACGTCAAATCCTTTTTTTCCTAAAAATTCTACTGCAGTCCCAATACCGATATTGAGTTCTTTTGCTGCTTTAAGTAAGTTTATGCTTTTACCTTCTGTCATTTAAATATTAACCTCTAAAAATTATTCTACTACAAAAATATGTTTTTTTTACACGCAATTAACAAATATTTACATTTTATATAAAAATTTGATAACAAACACGGTTCTATTCGAACTCAGCCTGCAAAATGCGTACGATTTCTTGAATAGTATCATCCTCCAAATCTGTACGACGTACCAACTCTTCATGCGATAGAGCTAATACTGATTTGGCACTATCCAAACCAACTCGCTTGAATTCATCGATAATCCAACTATCAATTTCATCAGCAAATTCTTCAATATCAACGTCCTCTTCTACCTCGTCATTTTCACGATAAACGTCAATTTCATAACCAGTCAACTTACCAGCTAATTTAATGTTGTGACCACCACGACCGATAGCTAACGAAACCTGATCTGGCTTCAAGTACACCGCAGCCGTATGATTTTCATCATCAATTTTAATCGACGAAATACGAGCAGGACTCAAAGCACGAGTAATATATAAAGAATTATTTAAAGTGAAATTGATCACATCAATATTCTCATTACGTAATTCACGGACAATACCATGTATACGGGATCCTTTCATACCCACACATGCACCTACAGGATCAATACGATCGTCATAAGACTCTACAGCTACCTTCGCACGCTCCCCTGGTTCGCGAACAATTTTCTTGATTGTAATAAGTCCATCAAAAATCTCAGGAACTTCTAATTCAAACAAACGTTGTAGAAATTCTGGAGCGGTACGTGAAATGATAATCTTCGGATTACTATTCATCATATCAACCTTAGATACGACTGCACGGATACTATCTCCTTTTTTGAAATAATCAGCAGGGATTTGCTCAGTTTTAGGTAAAATCAACTCATTGCCATCTTCATCCAAAACCAAGATTTCTTTTTTCCAAATCTGATAAACCTCACCAATTACTAACTCACCCTCACGGTCCTTATATTTCTTAAAAACCTCATCTTTTTCTAATTCTAAGACTTTAGAAACTAACGTTTGGCGCGCAGCTAATATAGCACGACGTCCAAAACTTTCTAAGGTAATTTGCTCTATGAAATCGTCTCCAACTTCTAAATCAGGATCATGCTGATGTGCTTCGGTTAATTCAATTTCTAAATCATCATCTTCCGAAAAACCGTCTTCCATAACGACACGTGTTCTCCACATCTCTAAATCGCCGTTGTCTGGATTTACGATTACATCCACATTCTCATCTGTACCGAAACGCTTACGAATCATACTACGAAATACTTCTTCTAGTACAGTAATTACCGTTGGTCGGTCAATATTCTTGAACTCTTTAAACTCCTGAAAAGAGTCAATCAAATTAATATTGCTACTCATTTTACTTAAATGAAATTAAAACCTTTGTTTCCTTTATTTGATTCAATGGAAATATAGCTTCTTTTACCTCTGCC
>CANRHE010000086.1 GCA_947630335.1 uncultured Sphingobacterium sp. | reverse complement strand
ATTTCTATAATATTTTTTGGCAAACAATTAAAAGCCAAGTGGAGCCCCATTCTTTTAATAATACCTATAGTTTTATTTTTCTTCTTTAGCTCATATATACCTTCAATAGCTAGTGGAGAAATAATTAGAAAACATACCTCTTGGGTACCTTCTTTTGGAGTCAATTTTGATTTCAGTTTAGACGGTTTATCATTACTATTCTGCCTAATGATTACTGGGGTAGGGATTGCGGTCTTTACATATGCACGTAAATATTTAGAAGGCAACCCCTTCTTTGATAGGTTCTATGGCTTCCTATACCTTTTTATGTCAGCCATGCTAGGACTTGTTTTATCAGATAACATTATACTTCTATTTATTTTCTGGGAATTAACGAGTATATCCTCCTTTTTTTTAATTGGCTTTAATAATGACAACCCAGATTCTAGAAAAAGTGCAATAACAGCGCTTAGTATTACAGGAATTGGTGGATTTTTCTTATTAGCTGCAGTTATATTATTGGGAAACATTAGCGGAACTTGGATTATATCTGAATTAATAGATTCTAGAGATATTATTTTAGCCCATCCATTATATCCTTTAATAATTGGTTTATTATTTATAGGCGCATTTACAAAGTCAGCACAATTTCCTTTTCATTTTTGGTTGCCTGGTGCAATGAAAGCTCCAACACCAGTATCTGCATACCTCCATTCCGCGACGATGGTCAAAGCAGGCATTTACCTTCTTGCTCGTTTTACACCCATCCTAGGTGGTACCACATATTGGAATTACACATTAATAATTGTTGGTGGAGTCACTATGTTATATGCTTCATTTCACTCCCTTTTACGAACCGATTTAAAAGGCATATTAGCATATTCTACAGTTTCAGCATTAGGTATCTTAACATTTTTGATTGGTTTAGGTACGAAGAATGCCATGATAGCAGCTGCTGTTTTTATTTTAGCACACGCTCTATACAAGGCTACGTTATTTTTAGTAACAGGTGTGATTGATCATGAAACCGGGACAAGAGATATCACTAAGTTGTCAGGTCTAAGAAAAGTTTTGCCACCTGTCGCATTAGCTGGAACGCTAGCGGCTCTTTCTAGTGCTGGCTTTCCATTGATAACTTTAGGCTTTATTGGCAAAGATTTGATTTATGAAGCGACGCTAACCTTTTCAAATCCAGGCCTTATATGGATATTAACTACTCTCACTGTACTAACAAATATTGGGATTGTCGCTGCAGGATGCATGGCTGGAATCAGCCCTTTTAAAGGAAAATTGAATCCTAATTTTAAAAATATTCACCTTCCATCCGTAGGGTTGTGGCTACCACCATTAGTCCTTGCTTTTTTAGGAGTATTATTTGGGTGTTTTCCGGGATTAGTTGGACAATTCATTACCAATCAGGCAGCTAATAGTATTTTTGGTCAGGATATTCATGCACATCTTGCTATATGGCATGGCTGGAATTTAGTATTATTTCTAAGTTTAGGAACACTGGCTTTAGGTACTCTTCTTTATATTTTAAACAAACCCAATGTAAAAAAGTTAATTTATATTGAAAAATTGAACTGTATCTCACCGCAAAACATCATACTAGGTTTTGGTAATAAATTTTTAGTATTCTCGCATTGGTATACGGATGTCATGCATAATGGATATTTACGGTCCTATCTTTTAAAAATAATTTTATTCGCAGAAGCAGTCTTAGCATATAAATTATGGTTGAGTGGTCCAATATATATTGATTTTTGGTCTCTTACCTACCCCGCATTATATGAAGTTGCAATTGTAATGGTATTAGTTGGAGCATTATATCTCATGTTGACAACACCTTCAAGACTTACCGCTATAGTCAGCATGAGTGTTATTGGCTATTGTACATGTTTAATTTTTGTAATATACAGTGCTCCCGATTTAGCCATGACTCAATTTACCATTGATACTTTATCCACTGTACTTTTTGTATTGGTTTTATATCGTCTACCCGGATTCATTAATTTCACGAGTAGAAAGGTCCTTTTTAGAGATGCGATAGTAGCAACAGCTTTTGGGATAATAATAGCAATGGTAGCTTTTAAGATGTGGGAAGAACCAATTGTCAATGACATAGCAGACTTCTATGGCGAAAATGCGTATTTATTGGCCAAAGGAAAAAATGTAGTAAATGTTATCTTAGTTGATTTCCGCGGTATTGATACTATGTTTGAAACCGTAGTTCTAAGTATTGCTGCGATTGGAGTATACAGTATGATTCGTTTACGTTTAAAATCATCGGAGAAAGAATAATGAAAAGTCCAATTTTACAAACGGCCACAAAATACTTGCTTCCGATATTGTTGCTGTTTTCTTTTTTTCTATTATTACGGGGTCACTATTATCCTGGAGGTGGTTTTGTCGGAGGCCTAGTAGCTTCCATTGCTTTCGTCCTGCATAGCTTTGCTAATGGCACTGAAGCGACAATGAAAATCTTGAAACATAAGCCACTTTCTCTAATACCAGTAGGTTTGTCTCTATCAGCATTAAGTATGGTGGCTCCGATGATGTTTGGCTTACCCCCAATGACGGGGTTATGGTTAGAAGAACCAATTCCTGTAATAGGAATGATAGGATCATCCTTATTTTTTGATTTAGGAGTATATCTAGTAGTTATTGGAGTGGTACTAACTATTCTATTCACTATAGCACTCAATAACGAGGAGGAAAGTAAATAATGGAATTATTATTAATAATACTTATTGGGTTATTATACGGATCAGGCGTGTATCTAATTCTTAGACGTAGTATGGTGAAATTACTCCTAGGTATCATGTTACTTGGTAGTGGCGCCAATCTATTAATATTTTTACTCGGCGGAATTACAAAAGGAAAACCTCCCGTAATTGATGAGAAGGCAAAACTTTTTCAAGATACTTTTGCAGACCCGATACCACAAGCCTTGATACTGACTGCTATTGTAATTAGTTTCGCATTGACGGCTTTTGCAATTGTCTTACTTAAAAGGGTATATGCCTTAGTAGACTCAGATGATTTGGATGACTTAAATACTAATGAAGAAGAAGACATATGATTGACAATTATATTTTAGCACCTGTTTTCATACATCTTTTCTCTGCGATACTTCAACTTATTGCATGGAGAAAAACTGTAACTCAACGTGTTATTAGTATTGTAGGAAGTTTAATGGGCGTGATCCTTAGTGCACAACTATTTTCCAAAGTATACAAAGGTGGAATCCTCACTATGAATGCTTCCAATTGGGATTCTCCCTTTGGAATTGTATTTGTAGCAGATTTATTAAGCACCACTTTAGTGTTGATAACCTCTATTGCCGCACTTGCTGTATCGATATTTTCGGCTACTGGCATAAGCAGACAAAGGATGCTATACGGCTATTTTCCTATTTTTCATTTTTTAGTAATGGGATTAAATGGAGCTTTCTTAACTGGGGATATTTTTAATCTATACGTTTGGTTTGAAGTAATCATTATATCGTCTTTTGTATTAATGACCTTAGGCGGAAGAAAAACGCAATTAGAAGGTGCAGTTAAGTATATGGCAATGAATATCTTAGCTTCTACATTCTTCTTAACTGGTATTGCTATTCTTTATGGAATAACTGGATCATTAAACATGGCAGATTTAGCTATCCGGGTAAAACTAATTGAGAATCAATCATTAATTGGCATTACGTCATGTTTCTTTCTTATAGGATTTGGAATAAAATCTGCAGTTTTCCCACTATACTACTGGCTACCATCCTCTTACCATACGCCACCTTCAGCTGTAGCTGCAACCTTCGGAGGTTTACTTACAAAGGTAGGTATATATGCTATAATACGGGTGTTTAGTTTGATTTTCGTGCCCGATGATTTTACTAAAAATCTGTTGATGGTATTGGCTATACTTACAATCATAACTGGTAGTTTAGGAGCTTTAATAAAAATAAATATAAGACGACTTTTCTCCTATTTAATAGTTTGTCATATTGGCTTCATGATCGGCGGTATTGCTATGTTTACTAAAATAGCACTTATGGGTACCATCTTCTACTTAATACATGACATATTAGTAAAGACAAATATGTTTTTAATAGCTGGTCTAATAAGACAAATTCGTGGGACTATGAACATGGCGTCTTTAGGAGGTATATATGCACAATACCCTAAAATTTCATTATTAATAGCTATAGTGTTATTCTCATTAGTAGGTATCCCTCCGTTATCAGGTTTTTGGCCTAAACTTTACCTTTTCGAAGCATCATTCACTAACAATCAATATGCTTTTGCTGGCGCACTTATTTTTGGAAGTTTTGTCACTTTATATACTATTGCCAAAATGTGGTCTGAAGTGTTTTGGAAAGATGTACCTGAAAGTGTAGTAGTTGAAAATAATTTTGAGCCCATGCCATTATTTAAAAAAACATTATTAGTACTACCTATAGGCTTATTAGCGTCAGTTACACTATATGTGGGTTTAAATGCAGAGGTTATAATAATATTAGTAGGGAAGATTGCAGATCAATTGATAAGCACTCAACCTTATATAGAAGCAGTTATGGGTAAATAAATAAAAATATGATCAAGCAATTTTTGATGAATTTATTGCTATCATTCATTTGGGTAGCGCTGACGGGATCGATGTATTATACCAACTTTCTGTTTGGTTTCATGATTGGTTTTGGAATCTTATGGATCATGAATCGTAATGAGTCCGATAGAAGATACTTTAATAAAGTACCTCGAATAATCAGCTTTATATTCTATTTCCTATATGAAATGATAAAGGCTAATGTACAGGTAGCCTATGATGTAATGACGCCCAAATATTTTATGCGTCCCGGCATTGTACGCTATCCCATGAATGCACAAACTGATATGGAAATTAATCTACTATCTATGGTTATTTCATTAACACCTGGTACTTTAATCTTAGATATTAGTGAAGATAGAAAAACGATTTACATTCATGTAATGTATCTTCAGGACCCAGAGAAATTCATCAAAGACACGAAAACAGGATTAGAACGTAGACTATTAGAAGCTTTGAGATGATGTTAGAAACTTACTTTGATTATTTTATATTACCGATACTAACAATCTCTGTATTATTAGTATTCATTCGCCTACTCAAAGGACCGAGAGTAGTTGATCGTGTGATTGCATTAGATTTGATTATTACTATTGGTATAGGTATTATCACTATTTTCACGATACGTTCTAATCAAAAGATATTTTTGGATGTAGCCATTATGTTGGCACTTATTGCATTCTTAGGAACAGTAGCTTTTTCATATTACATAGAGAAAAAAGAAAATGATTGATATTTTGATTGCCGTATTAAGTACAATTGGCGCGTTGGCGATATTTTTTGCATCAGTAGGTATTTTAAGGATGCCTGACTTTTATCTCAGATTATCTGTAACAGTAAAGGCAGCAACTATGGGTGTAGGGCTTTTACTGCTGTGTGCTGCTATTTTATTTCCGGATATATCTGTAACTACTAAAGCATTCGCTATTATATTCTTCTTAATTATTACCTCACCGATATCTGCACACATGATTGGCCGTGCGGCGTACTTTACGGACACACCCTTATGGAAAGGAACTATAGTAGACGAATTAGCAGGTAAATATGATAAAGAAACTCACGAATTAAAAGATGAGGTTCACCCTGATGACACGGTAACAGAACAACAGCTGTCCAACAAGAACGATGCTGAATAATCTCAATTATTAATTATCAATCTAGGTTTACTTTTCTTATTAATTTGTGTTTTTATTAATGGATATAAAAATACAGCGCCTAGAATAATGATAGCTCCAGCATAGAATCCCGTGCTCATTTGCTCCTTTTGGCCTATAATAAGCATGGCTAATAAAATACCATACACGGGCTCTAAATTGGTAGTCAATGCCACAGTAAATGCGGAGAGCTCCTTCATTACCGCAACACCTAATACATAAGCAAAGGCTGTGCAAACACTACCTAAAATAAATAGATAAAACAAATCTGGCGAAGAAAGGGTCATACCCTCATTAAACTGTCCCGAAAAAACCATAATTATCGAAACGCCTAAAAAAGCACCAATCATTTCATAAAATGTAATAATCGTAGGACTACTTTTTTTGACCATTTTACCATTTAAAATAGAAAAAACACTGGCGAACAAAGCGGCTAATAAACCAAAAATAATGCCTTTCCAATATTGAAATTCAAACTTAAATATTAAATATATACCAAAAATAATAACAAACCCAACTACCACATCACCAACAGCTATTTTCCGCCTATAGAATAATGGTTCTAATATAGCTGTAAATAAGGTTAATGATGAAAGTGTGACTAGAGTTACAGAGACAGTAGATATCTTAATAGCATGAAAGAAAAACACCCAATGCATACCAACTAATATACCAACCCCCATAAACTTCAAAATATCTTTTGAAGGAACAATAATATCCTTTTTAGTAATACGAAGGAATAAGAATAAAGAAATCGTAGCAATAAGTACCCGGTACCAAACTAAATGTAAAGCAGAAACAGAAATTAAATGTCCTAAAACACCTGTAAATCCCCAAATCAATACAGTAAAATGCAATATTAATATATTGCGATGCTTTTCAATAAAATTCATAAGTGTTATTTCGGAGCCTTCTTCAGTAAAATAAGGGCTAAAACTAAAAAAGTAAAACTAGGGATAATCACTGCTAACAAAGGAGGTAAGCCACCTTTTAGAGCAAACATAGTGGAAAATTGATTAAAAACTAGAAAAGTAAAACTCAAACCGATACCAATACCCAAACTCAAACCAATACCGCCGCGTACTTTTTTTGAAGATAGTGCTACGGCCATTAGCGTAAGAATAATAACAGAAAATGGATGAACCCAACGCTTATATTTTTCCAATAACAAATCTGTCATCATACCCGTACCTCTAGTCTCTTCCTTCATGATCCTAGATTCTAATTCTTTCGTAGTCATAGCGGTAAAAATATTCTCATAAACCTCAAAATCCTGAGGTTTCATATCCAAGGTAGTATCACGAGTTTCGCCTTTTTCCATGGTTTCGGTAAGACCGTCAACTATACGATTAGTGTAATTCTCAATTCTCCATTTATTCGAAACGGAGTCCCAAGTAATGCGATCAGCCATCATCTTTTCCGAAAGTTCATTACCATTGAATTTCTCCATCACAAAACTATAACCTATAGCTGTCTTCGTATCGAAATTGTCAATATAAACGTAGGTATTACTATCGATCTGCATATGTGTGGCTCGCGTATCAGTACTAATCTTATGAGGCTTTACATATACATTCTCAAAATTGACTTTAACTTTATTCGTAAAGGGAAGAATATATAGATTGGAAACTAACGTAAACGCAGCAATCACTATTGCACCTAACATATAGGGTCTGAGCATTCTATTGAAGCTCATACCTCCATTCAATATAGGCACAATTTCAGTTTGGTCAGCCATTTTCGAAGTGAAAAATATCACTGCGATAAAGTTGATCAGTGGGGTAAGCATATTCAAAAAGAAAGGAACTGACCCCAAAGCATAATACTGAAATAATACCTGAGCAAATGAAGCTTTATTTTTCAGAAAATCATCAAGCTTCTCCGATATATCAAAAATTACAATAACGACAATAAAAACAGCAACCGTAAAGAGGAAGGTCGTCATGTATTTTTTAAAGATATAACGGTCTATAATATTCATAGGGTTAAAATAAATAGAAAATTAATAGTATTAAAAATATTATAAACGTTGTCCCAATACTTTTACCATTTTTTCTTTCCAATCATAAAAAGTACCTTCAAGAATTTTCTTCCGCGCTTCTTTGGTCAACCATAAATAGAAGTGAAGATTATGTAAAGATGCAATTTGAGCACCTAATATCTCTTGAGACTTAATTAGATGGCGCAAATAAGCTTTAGTATACACTTGATCTATCATCAAGTCACTTTCTGCTTCAATCGCTGAAAAGTCATCCTTCCATTTCTCATTCTTAATATTGATAATCCCATTGCGCGTAAACAACATACCATTTCGAGCATTACGAGTAGGCATTACACAGTCAAACATATCAATCCCCAAAGCAATATTCTCAAGAATATTAATCGGAGTACCCACACCCATTAAATATCTAGGCTTATCTTCTGGTAGAATTTCTGTCACAACATCCGTCATAGCATACATCTCCTCAGCGGGTTCACCTACAGATAGACCTCCAATAGCATTACCTTCACGACCAAAAGAAGCAATAACCTCTGCTGATTTACGACGTAGATCTTTATAAACGGAACCTTGTACAATTGGGAACAATGTCTGGTCATAACCATATAAGGGTTCAGTACTATCGAAACGGTCACAACATCTTTTCAACCAACGATGTGTCATATCTAAGGATCGACGAGCATAATTGTAATCGCAAGGATAAGGCGTACATTCATCAAAAGCCATAATAATATCAGCTCCGATAATTCGTTGAGTATCCATTACATTTTCAGGAGTAAAAAGATGTTTCGAACCATCCACATGCGAACGGAATGTTACTCCCTCCTCTCTAATCTTACGGACCTCAGTTAATGAATAAACTTGATAACCTCCAGAATCGGTAAGTATTGGCTTATTCCACCCATTAAATTTGTGCAATCCACCAGCTTTATTTATCACATCCAAACCAGGTCTTAAATACAAATGATAGGTATTACCCAATATAATTTGTGCTTGAATATCATTAACCAACTCATGCTGATGCACAGCCTTCACAGTACCTGCAGTCCCTACAGGCATAAAAATTGGAGTTTCTATAGGACCATGTGCCGTTTCTATAACCCCTGCTCGGGCTCTAGAGAACTTATCTTTTGCGTTAAGCGTAAATTTCATAGTATGCTAAATTCAGGAGCAAAAATACGACAAAAAATTGAGCCAACTGCATTTCCATATCGATATTAGTAATTATTAACAACCAAAGGACATATTATTAAAATAAGAACTTATCTTTGATTATTCTTATGAATATAGATTTTAATTTCACCTCAGATTTAATGTTAATCTTGTACGCATTACTATTAATCGTACTTATCTTTCAATTGTATTACATCGTCTTTGTTTACGGTAAATTAGCTCGATTTAAAGTTGAATCACATCAAGAGATCCAGCACTTCCCATCAACTAGTGTAATTATATGCGCAAGTAATGAAGAAGAAAATTTAAAATGCTTTCTAAAGTCCGTTTTAGAACAAGATTATCCACATTTTGAAGTCATAGTAGTCGATGACCATTCAACGGATGAAAGTAGATGGATATTGGAAAACCTCAAACAAGAATACCCTCATTTACGCACAGTAGAAATAAAAGAGCATATTAGGCTAAAACATTCTAAGAAATTTGCTTTAACACTCGGAATAAAAGCGGCTAAATACGAAAACTTAATCATGACGGACGCTGATTGCGAACCAAATAGTAAATTTTGGTTAAGAGAAATGATAGCAGCATACGGCGAGCATACTCAAATTGTCTTAGGTTATTCACCATATTTTAAAGAACGTAGTTTTTTGAACAAACTCATTCGCTTCGAAACCACCCATACCGCTATGAGCTATCTGTCTTACGCACTCAAAAAAGATGCATATATGGGAGTAGGACGTAATCTTTCTTATCTAAAGTCGCTATTCTTTTCGGGTAAAGGCTTTAATGCACATATGCACATCAAATCAGGGGATGACGATCTCTTCGTAAATCAAAATGCAACCTCTGAAAACGTAACAATAGCTATTCACCCCGATGCACATATTTATTCGGTACCTAAAAAAACATGGAAAAGTTATTACAAACAAAAAGCTAGACATTCAGGAGCTTCGGTTATTTATAAGAAAAAACACCAGTGGATGCTTGCTACACAATTAATAACAGCTATGTTATTCTACGTACTCTTAATTATTAATGTAGTGCTCTTCCCTGAACTTGGATATATAGCTATAGCATTCTATCTTGTAAGATTAATTTGCCAACTGATAACATTCTCAAACATATACAAAAAACTTGCTGTCAAAGACTTACTGATTTGGCTCCCAATATTAGATCTATTTTTCTATTTTTACATCGGTATAAATGGTCTTCTCAATAGAAGAAAAAAAGTGAAGTCTTGGAAATAACAACCATTCATAACGAATTAATAAATAATTAAATAAAGTAGCACATCGTGAATCCAACAGTAGATATCATATACGAGTATTTTCCAAAGTTAACAGAAAAACAAAAGGAACAATTTGCAAAATTAGCTGAAGTATATCCTTTTTGGAACAACCAAATCAATGTAATTTCAAGGAAGGATATTGATAGTTTATATTTAAAGCACATTTTACACTCCCTAGGTATAGCCAAGTTCGTCACCGAACTAAGACCAGGTACCCGTATCTTAGATGTTGGTACTGGTGGAGGTTTCCCTGGTATTCCATTAGCAATTATGTTCCCACATGTTCATTTTCATCTGGTAGACTCAATAGGAAAAAAGATAAAAGTAGTACGAGAGGTAGCCGAAGCAATAGGCCTTACCAATGTTGAAGCTGATCATATTCGTGCAGAACAAATCGACGACAAATATGATTTTGTCGTTTCAAGAGCAGTTACACGTCTAGCAGATTTCACGCCTTGGATTAGAAATAAATTCGAAAAACAAGACAAAAATGGCATACCTAATGGTATTCTTTACCTCAAAGGAGGTGATCTTAGCGAAGAGATTAAAGAGTCAAAACTAAAAGCTGAATTACACCC
>CANRHE010000085.1 GCA_947630335.1 uncultured Sphingobacterium sp. | reverse complement strand
TGTTTACAATAGGCGCACTTAATTTAAGTGCTAGTAATGTTACTAGTGAAGTAACAGAAAGTAAAGTAGAAATGTCTACTGAGGTAACACAAACTCCTTATTATGGGCCAGTGTATGTAGAAGATATTTTGAGTCCTAATGGTTTTGTACTTGTAAATCAAGTATCAGATGGACACTGTACTAAGATAGTTGATGGAGAGGAATGTCAGGTTATTTACAATGGGGTTTATAGGATAGCCTGGGGAGCTGAGCTAGATAGCTTAGGAGAGCCGATTAGTTTTTTTAAACTTTATGAAATTATGTAATATCTAAAATTGATAGGGGGAACATTTTGTTCCCCCTTTTTCTTTATTATATGCTATTTTTTATCCACTCAATAGATGTGTTATCTTTTAGAAAGTAATCAAACCAATCTAAATTTCTTTGCGTGAAGTCTAGAGCTTCTTCACCTCTTTTTACATGTGTTGATTTTTTATAAAATAAGGCAATGCTAGGACCGCTATTATGTCTTGTTATTGCCATTTGCATAGTGCGTGTTTGCTCCCAAAAAACATTGTCGTCATTTATTCCCGTACTCAATAAAATAGGTGTTTTTATTTTATGTGCATTAGCTAAGGGAGAATTTGCAAGATACTTTTCAGGATTTTCAGCAAATGAGCTCTGCATATTTAATTGGCCAGTTTCAGTTCTAGTGTATTCAGGTCTGTTAAGATGAGTACTAAACCTAAATGGTGCATCCGTATTCAGGTCGTGTCGACCAGAAACACTTATTATCGCTGCAAAAATATCTGTTTGAGTTGCAATAAAACTAGTTTTATAGGCTCCAAAAGAGTGTCCAGTAAGTCCAATTTTATCCTTTTGAATTGATGGCTCTTGTTTTAGTACTTCACTAATCGCTTGTTCTACACAGTCAACAGCAGCAATACCTGGGCCTTCGTGTGTTACATGTGTAGCTGGGGTAAATACAAAGTAACCATGTTCTAAAAAAAGAGGACGGTTATAACCTCTGGTATTGAAATAAGTAGTGTTTTGAAACATGCCAGGATGTAGTCCATTACCTCCCCAAAGTTCATGATATATAATTGTTATCATTGGGTAACTTTTGTTTTTGTCATAATTTTTAGGATAATATAAGTACCCTTGGAGTTCTGTGCCAAATTTGTCTTTATATGTAATCAATTTTCTTTTTTGCCAATTCAATTGTTCCTTTGCTACAGAGTCTTCCTTCAAAAGACTTGTACTGTTGTTTTTATAGACATACATTGTAGGAGGTTGATTGAAGTTTTCTTGGGTCCAAACAAAAGTAAGATTATTATTTGTTGAAAATTTTGGACTTGTTCTAATGTATCCTTGTGTATTAGATGTATTTGATGTCAGTTGTTTTATTTTAGTGTTAGTTAAACTAAATAAATTTTGTGCATTATTGTGAGTTTGCAAAAGTATAATAGGTTCTGTTGTGTCAACTAAATAGTAAACAATATTTTGTTTCGCTAAATTTTTGTTATTTTGTATACTAATTGAACTCCCTTTTTTAAAAGAGGCTATAACTTCTTCTTTAGTTTTCTCAATATCTAATTTAATTAGATTTCTGCCTCTAGAAAATACTAGCATGTTACTTGTTGTTGACCAGAATGGGATGATTTGAGAAGAGTCATTTCCCTCAAAATATGTTTTTTCGTTTGTTTTAGGATTAAAAACTTCCCAGGTAGTTTCATTTCCTTTTTGATACAGTAACAAGGTATTATCAAATGAAGGATAAAAATTCATACTAAACCTAGTATGGCTATTATCTGTTAAGTATTGTTCTTCTTCAGTATTCAAGTTAAGTATATTGTAACTATAAACATCTTTATACTTGATATGGTCAAAATGAAGTTTTGTATTAACCTTTATTATATGGTTATTAATAGGAATAAAACGGTAATTAAAATCTGGGTCTAAAGCAACTACTTTATTACTGGTAGATTTGATAAAATAGTCTTGAATTTTAAGGTCTTCTTTTGGTTTGTAGTTACTTGGTGTTTTGCTTCCAAGTCCGGAGCCCCAAATATCTACAAATGTTGATTCTATATACTTTTTGGGGCCGGTTGATACTTCACGTACGAATATATCATTATTAGGATAAAACAAAACATTCGAAACTTTACCAGTAAGTGGTAGTTTTTTTGTAAGCACATTTTCTTTCAAATCTAAGAGATATAAAATATTATCTTGATCTATGATAGCACAGTGATCATGATTTAAATTCCAATATAAGTTTTTTAGTTGTCCTATTTTTATCTCATTTGCTTGTAGTGTTTTAAGGTTTAGGTTATAAATTTTACCTGTTGGAAAGTTTTCTTTATAAATAAGGAAAGACTTATTTTCGTTTAGATGAAATTGAGAAGCATTAGGGATTTCTATTATTTGTTTTTTCTCTCTATGTTTTAGATCTAGAATGATAAGTTGATTTGTATCCGAAATGTAATAAAGAATAGCTTGTTTACTGTCAACTTCATAATGTTTTACGTCAGTAAGTATTATATCTTTTTCTGAATTATTTAAATTATGTATTGTAAAAGTTGATTTATGATTAGTTATGAAAATGTTGTGATTTGCTAAAATGGCTTTTTCTGCCAAATAGTCAAAGTTTACTTCTTTTTTGGTGTTTGTATTTATTAGATTGTAAGATTGAGATATATTATCACCAGAACTTTTTATATATAAGAGCCATTGTCCATCATCGGATATCTGTATAGGAAGCAGAGTATTTATAGCGCTTTTCTTACTATCATTATTGGGTTTAGCATATAGAGCTGTCGTATTAAATAAAGTAAGGTATACGGCAATTATTACTAGTAATGATTTATTTTTCATAGGGATAAGGATGTTAGAATTCTAGATTAACAATAGTGTCTTTCGTAGGGTGTATAAAGAATTTATCTTCGTTTAGGTTTCCAAAAGGATTAATAATTATTCTTGAGTGTTTTGGAATTTCTATATCAAACTCACCTTCATTAGTTGTGAGAGCTAATAGTGAACTACCTTCTGAATTATTAAAATCTCCAGAAAGGATATATGTGTTTGCGCGTTTATTTTTTGTGTTTTTGTTGGAAAGGATACCTTTAACTCTAACTAATTTTTCTGGGTCAACATTTTCTAGATGATTTTTATAGATGTAATCATTTTCTAATTGGCTTAAAGTATGTGTGTATCTAATACTATCTATTTTAATAGTGAAATTTATCATTTGACTATTAGTTAGTCCAGATATAGAATAATTTGGTGCTTCTTTTTTGTACAGAAAATGACTAGGGATAAGTTTTAATGTATCGCCTTTTTGAATTGTTATTTGGTAATAACCATCTTTATCAATAAAAGCCTTTTCATTAGCTCCATTTGCTTTTAAAGCTTTATTTTCCCAAATCCATTTGTTTGTGATATTTATCGAATTAACACCAAGTGGTGGCTCATTGGTATCCTCTACTAACACTCTTCCATGAATAATGAAAGGTTCATTGTTATTTTGGTCAAGAGAATTTGATGAGCCTTTTTCTTTATTATATGCTATTTTTTATCCACTCAATAGATGTGTTATCTTTTAGAAAGTAATCAAACCAATCTAAATTTCTTTGCGTGAAGTCTAGAGCTTCTTCACCTCTTTTTACATGTGTTGATTTTTTATAAAATAAGGCAATGCTAGGACCGCTATTATGTCTTGTTATTGCCATTTGCATAGTGCGTGTTTGCTCCCAAAAAACATTGTCGTCATTTATTCCCGTACTCAATAAAATAGGTGTTTTTATTTTATGTGCATTAGCTAAGGGAGAATTTGCAAGATACTTTTCAGGATTTTCAGCAAATGAGCTCTGCATATTTAATTGGCCAGTTTCAGTTCTAGTGTATTCAGGTCTGTTAAGATGAGTACTAAACCTAAATGGTGCATCCGTATTCAGGTCGTGTCGACCAGAAACACTTATTATCGCTGCAAAAATATCTGTTTGAGTTGCAATAAAACTAGTTTTATAGGCTCCAAAAGAGTGTCCAGTAAGTCCAATTTTATCCTTTTGAATTGATGGCTCTTGTTTTAGTACTTCACTAATCGCTTGTTCTACACAGTCAACAGCAGCAATACCTGGGCCTTCGTGTGTTACATGTGTAGCTGGGGTAAATACAAAGTAACCATGTTCTAAAAAAAGAGGACGGTTATAACCTCTGGTATTGAAATAAGTAGTGTTTTGAAACATGCCAGGATGTAGTCCATTACCTCCCCAAAGTTCATGATATATAATTGTTATCATTGGGTAACTTTTGTTTTTGTCATAATTTTTAGGATAATATAAGTACCCTTGGAGTTCTGTGCCAAATTTGTCTTTATATGTAATCAATTTTCTTTTTTGCCAATTCAATTGTTCCTTTGCTACAGAGTCTTCCTTCAAAAGACTTGTACTGTTGTTTTTATAGACATACATTGTAGGAGGTTGATTGAAGTTTTCTTGGGTCCAAACAAAAGTAAGATTATTATTTGTTGAAAATTTTGGACTTGTTCTAATGTATCCTTGTGTATTAGATGTATTTGATGTCAGTTGTTTTATTTTAGTGTTAGTTAAACTAAATAAATTTTGTGCATTATTGTGAGTTTGCAAAAGTATAATAGGTTCTGTTGTGTCAACTAAATAGTAAACAATATTTTGTTTCGCTAAATTTTTGTTATTTTGTATACTAATTGAACTCCCTTTTTTAAAAGAGGCTATAACTTCTTCTTTAGTTTTCTCAATATCTAATTTAATTAGATTTCTGCCTCTAGAAAATACTAGCATGTTACTTGTTGTTGACCAGAATGGGATGATTTGAGAAGAGTCATTTCCCTCAAAATATGTTTTTTCGTTTGTTTTAGGATTAAAAACTTCCCAGGTAGTTTCATTTCCTTTTTGATACAGTAACAAGGTATTATCAAATGAAGGATAAAAATTCATACTAAACCTAGTATGGCTATTATCTGTTAAGTATTGTTCTTCTTCAGTATTCAAGTTAAGTATATTGTAACTATAAACATCTTTATACTTGATATGGTCAAAATGAAGTTTTGTATTAACCTTTATTATATGGTTATTAATAGGAATAAAACGGTAATTAAAATCTGGGTCTAAAGCAACTACTTTATTACTGGTAGATTTGATAAAATAGTCTTGAATTTTAAGGTCTTCTTTTGGTTTGTAGTTACTTGGTGTTTTGCTTCCAAGTCCGGAGCCCCAAATATCTACAAATGTTGATTCTATATACTTTTTGGGGCCGGTTGATACTTCACGTACGAATATATCATTATTAGGATAAAACAAAACATTCGAAACTTTACCAGTAAGTGGTAGTTTTTTTGTAAGCACATTTTCTTTCAAATCTAAGAGATATAAAATATTATCTTGATCTATGATAGCACAGTGATCATGATTTAAATTCCAATATAAGTTTTTTAGTTGTCCTATTTTTATCTCATTTGCTTGTAGTGTTTTAAGGTTTAGGTTATAAATTTTACCTGTTGGAAAGTTTTCTTTATAAATAAGGAAAGACTTATTTTCGTTTAGATGAAATTGAGAAGCATTAGGGATTTCTATTATTTGTTTTTTCTCTCTATGTTTTAGATCTAGAATGATAAGTTGATTTGTATCCGAAATGTAATAAAGAATAGCTTGTTTACTGTCAACTTCATAATGTTTTACGTCAGTAAGTATTATATCTTTTTCTGAATTATTTAAATTATGTATTGTAAAAGTTGATTTATGATTAGTTATGAAAATGTTGTGATTTGCTAAAATGGCTTTTTCTGCCAAATAGTCAAAGTTTACTTCTTTTTTGGTGTTTGTATTTATTAGATTGTAAGATTGAGATATATTATCACCAGAACTTTTTATATATAAGAGCCATTGTCCATCATCGGATATCTGTATAGGAAGCAGAGTATTTATAGCGCTTTTCTTACTATCATTATTGGGTTTAGCATATAGAGCTGTCGTATTAAATAAAGTAAGGTATACGGCAATTATTACTAGTAATGATTTATTTTTCATAGGGATAAGGATGTTAGAATTCTAGATTAACAATAGTGTCTTTCGTAGGGTGTATAAAGAATTTATCTTCGTTTAGGTTTCCAAAAGGATTAATAATTATTCTTGAGTGTTTTGGAATTTCTATATCAAACTCACCTTCATTAGTTGTGAGAGCTAATAGTGAACTACCTTCTGAATTATTAAAATCTCCAGAAAGGATATATGTGTTTGCGCGTTTATTTTTTGTGTTTTTGTTGGAAAGGATACCTTTAACTCTAACTAATTTTTCTGGGTCAACATTTTCTAGATGATTTTTATAGATGTAATCATTTTCTAATTGGCTTAAAGTATGTGTGTATCTAATACTATCTATTTTAATAGTGAAATTTATCATTTGACTATTAGTTAGTCCAGATATAGAATAATTTGGTGCTTCTTTTTTGTACAGAAAATGACTAGGGATAAGTTTTAATGTATCGCCTTTTTGAATTGTTATTTGGTAATAACCATCTTTATCAATAAAAGCCTTTTCATTAGCTCCATTTGCTTTTAAAGCTTTATTTTCCCAAATCCATTTGTTTGTGATATTTATCGAATTAACACCAAGTGGTGGCTCATTGGTATCCTCTACTAACACTCTTCCATGAATAATGAAAGGTTCATTGTTATTTTGGTCAAGAGAATTTGATGAGCCTTTTTCTTTAAAGGTGCAAGAACCTACTAGTGATACTAGTAGGAAGAGACAGAAGTTAAAAATGTTTTTCATATTTATTTTTTTAGTATCCAGGATTATTAGGTAGTAGATTAGTGTTTATTTTTAGTTCGCTTTCTGGTAGTGGAAATAGATTGTGATATACTTGCCAATTAGGTTTGAAATGAGATAAATTATTGAGTTTTTCAAATCTTTTTAAGCTAAAAAATCTATGTCCTGACTCCGTAAAAAATTCTCTGGATAATTCATTTAATAATTCTGTGATGTATTCATTTTGGTTTAGGGTATTTGGTAAATTTACTAGACCACGTTTGTTACGTATTATGTTGAGTAGATCAATTGCTTCAGGAACTTTTTGCTGATTAATTAATGCTTCGCAGCGTATAAAATAGGCTTCTTCAAGACGATATAAGATGCTAAATTCATCTGTATTATTTAATCTGTTTTTATATTTGAATACCTGGTTGTAATCTTGATTGTTAATTGTAAATGGTAGTATCCAGTGTTGTTTTCTTAAATCGTTGTTTTCAAATAAGTTATATAGTGAAGGACTGATTTCAGCTGCTGTAGAGGATAGAGTTTGAAACTGATATAAGCTTGCTTCAAGAGTTGGTACATTTAAGGTGTTTACGTATAACAATGTTCCCATAGATTCCTTTTTGAATACATTTGCAATATCCTCAAGTTTGTATAAGGGTGATTTGATAATCTCGTCGGAATAAAACTCAGCTAAGTCGTACTTGTTTTGTAGAAGATAGTTTTGAGCTAAAATTAGCATTGCTGTATATTTATTAATATTTACCCTATCATTAGTGTTGTAAGAAACATCTAAATGTTCTATAGCTTCTAATAGATCTATTTCAGTCTGTTCTAGTATTTTTTCGCTACTGGTTTTACCTA
Organism: uncultured Sphingobacterium sp.; assembly: GCA_947630335.1. Classification (GTDB taxonomy): domain Bacteria; phylum Bacteroidota; class Bacteroidia; order Sphingobacteriales; family Sphingobacteriaceae; genus Sphingobacterium. The sequence goes on along the minus strand of CANRHE010000085.1, from coordinate 3,145 downwards.
TAGAAGAATTAAAGTTGTAGTCAGTTATTATAACATAAGGAATTGCCCCAAATAGTTGAGTTAAATACTGATAGTAGATTGCTCTTATAGTTAAGGCTTCTGCAGTTAATCTTTTTTTTACATTTTCGGATAAAGTAGAGGAATTTGTAGTAGATTCTATAAATGCATTTATAGAATAAATATCTTGATAAGACGAGTTCCACCAGCCTGTATTAATAGGAGTGTTGTCATTTACTGAATTAGAGTAAAAGGGATCAATACTGTTGGTTAGATGAGTAAGTTCATCTGTGTATAAGCTGAGGTTATAACTTATTCCAGTAGGACCTTTACTTAGAAAATTAGTATTGTAAAGTTTAGAATATAAATAATTAAGTGCTGCTTTTGCAGTTGGTTCGTCTTTGAATACATCATGTTTAGTTAGTTTATTATTAGGGAGATCAACTTCAATCATCGATTCACAACTAATTAGTGTGCTTGATAGTATAATTAATATAAATATACTTATTAGCCTAAAGGTAGCATTTGATATTTTCATGATAGTTTATTAAAAAGTTAATACAATTCCGAAGGAATAAGTTTTAAGAGGAGGTACACTTAAAGCATTGGTAAACTCTGGATCTAATCCAGAATAGTTGGTGTATGTCCAGAGGTTTTGTCCTTGGAAATAAAGACGGATGTTATCTATCTTATATTTAGGTAAACTTAATAGGTAAGAAAGAGATATGTTTTTAAGACGTATAAATGAAGCGTCACCAAAAACAGCGTTACTTCTTGTATAGTTTAGTGCCGCTAGTGAAGCTTGTGCATTTACTGCATTTGCTGCCATGTATTTACCTGTTGGATTTGTGGAAGAGAACCTGTCTGTCATGGCACTTGGTACATTTGTCATACTAGCTCCAGGAAGTGTATGAAGAAAGTAATCTTGATTACGACCTTGTTTTTTTACAAATTGAAATAGAAAGTCTAAAGAGATTTTTTTGTAGTTAAAAGTGTTTTGAATACCTCCAAAGTATTGAGGATTAAAATTATTAACAAATGCTCTATCTAAAGAGTTTATTATTCCATCTTCCACTAGATCAGAAAAAATGTAAATGCCTGAGTCAGGATTAATCCCCTCATATTTATAGCTCTTTAAAATATTTAGAGGTTTACCTATTACATAAGTACTTTTCTGTGTTCCTTCTTCCAAACCAGGGTAGGAAACTAATTTATTTGTAGGAAAAGAAATATTAAAATTAGTTGTCCAATTGAAGTTTTTACTAGAGATATTTGTAGATTGGAAAGTAATTTCCCATCCGCTGTTTTTTACTACTGCTGGAAGATTTCTAATTATGCTAGGAAAACCTGTTGTATAAGGTAAAGTATATCCAATAAGTTGATTTCCTGATCTATTATCGTAAAAAGCAACAGACGTAGAAATATTATTCTTAAATAAAGAAAGTTCTAAAGCTACTTCAAATTTGGTGGTTTTTTCCCATTTATAGTATGGATTGTAAAGTGCGGTTGGCCTTAGTGCAGTATTTGCATTATATATAGGTGCAATATCGTAAGAATCCAAATATGCATAATCATTAATATTATCACTTCCAGTCACCCCATAACTAGATCTTAACTTAGCAAACGATAACCACTTCCATTGTTTCGCAAAAGATTCTTTGTTGAGTATCCAAGCAACGCCAATTGCTCCAAAGTTTCCAAATTTGTTTTCTGATGCGAAACGGCTGGAACCATCTCTTCTACCTGTTAGATTGATGATATATTTATCATTGTAAATATAATTTAGTCTTGTGAATAGTGCTGTGTATTTATATTCGGTATAGTTATCTGTTAGAATATGCTTGTTTTTAGCCGCCGAGATATTTCGAATGAAAGCATTAGAGGAAAAGTTTGTACCTACTAATGAAGTAAAGTTATTTGTAGATGATTGGAAAGTGTATCCTACAAGAATATTAATAGCATGTTTATTAAAGATACTTTGATATTGTATTTGTGGTTCTACGATATAGCTAAAGGCTGAATTATAATCTTTAGAAGAAGAGGAGTTTTCACTAGTTAAATTCAAGAATGGGTTACGTGCTGTATGTGGGGTTAATTTTCGTTCCGTTATATTAGAACTATTTAACCCTGTGTTTAGTTTAATTGAAATGTTATTGAAGATATTATAAGATAAAGAAGTATTTAATGTGACTGTATTGCTTTTATTTTCATATACGTTCTCAAATTGTGATAGAGGATTTGGAAATGTTCCATTTTCCCAGTTTAAAGAACCGTCACTCATGTATAAGCTTGGAGCATTTGGTGTTAAGGTAAGGGCTGTGTGAATTAAATTTACTGATGGAAGTATGTTACTTTGATCAGAATAATTTATAGAAGTAGTAATATGAAATTTATTATTTTTACTTCTTTGGTTAAAATTAATTAGCGCAGAATTCCTTTTATATCCTTTGTCTGTAGGGTATATTGTTGTGTTTTCATTGTGATTTAGATTGACCATATAGTTGGCTAGTTCATTACCTCCTGAAACACCTAAAGAGATAGTCTTATTTATTGCAGTATGACCTATGAGCTCTTTTTGCCAGTTGGTATATCTGCTTTGGTCCCAGGTTCCATTTATGTCGTAATCTGTTGGTCTATACGATTCAATGCCACTGTTTACGTAAGCCTCTTTTCGCATTTGAAGGTACTCTTCTGTATTCATCATTTCCATGAATTTTATTACTTTACTAAAGCCTATAGATGATGACACAGTAAACTTAGTCTCACCTTGATTACCACTTTTAGTGGTAATTAAAACTACTCCATTTGCTCCTCTAGAACCGTAGATTGCTGTAGCATCCGCATCTTTTAATACCTCTATACTTTCAATATCAGCTGGGTTAATACTGTTTAATGGAGATATTCCATATGGAAAAATTGGAGAATGCATAGATGAACTTCCTTGAGGAGATGAGTCAATAGGAACTCCATTTATGATGTATAAAGGTTGATTTCTATGAAAGTCTCCGGACATAAAGTTTTGACCTCTAATTTCTACTTTCATTCCTCCTCCAGGAAGCCCAGATTCTTGTATGATTTCTACTCCTGCAACTCTACCTTGCATTGCCTGTAATGGATTTATTACTGGCTGAAATTCAATTTCTTTGGC
>CANRHE010000084.1 GCA_947630335.1 uncultured Sphingobacterium sp. | reverse complement strand
ATTCAAGATGAAGAAAAAACGTTAAATGATAAACAAATTGATAGTATTATTCAAAAATTAATTATTAACTTTGAGAAGGAGACGGGCGCAGTAGTGCGTTAATCGTCGAATACTATAATTTAATTGCGAAATATAATATGGCATCATTATCTACACAAATGGATAGTATCGTTGAGAAAACGAAAAATTTAATTCAGTTGTGTGAAGCATTGCAAGAAGAAAATGATTTGTTAAAACTAGAGCTTCAATCTGTTCAAGTAGCATTTGATACTAGTAAGGACAAAATACAGCAACTGGAAGAAAAATTGAAAGTAATGGCTGTAGCAAAATCTTTGGAAGAAGCGGATATCGATAAAGATGCAATAAATGAAAAAATACTTGACACAAAACAAAAAATTAACGATTTTGTGCGAGAAATAGATAGATGTATAAACTTATTGAAGTAATTTTTTTATAGGTTAATTAATAGGTTTATTACGTTATTAAGCTCAGAAAAAATGGGAGAGATTTCCATAAAAATAAATATCGCTGATCGTGTGTACCCCCTTCGAGTAACAACTGAAGAGGAAGAGGTAATACGTTATGCTGCGAAATTGATAAATGAAAAGATTAAAGAACTGCAAGATAATTATTCAGTTCGTGATAAACAGGATCTATTATCTATGTGTGTATTGCAATACGCAACGGGTATGATCAAGGCTGAGAAAGCTGCCCAAAATAATGAAGAAGGATTGGAGCAGTCCATACACGAGGTGGATAGGTTGTTGTCAGATTTTTTTAATAAATAATCGTTCTTATATAGAGCTTTAACGACGAATTTGCCGCAATTAAATTCGGGTTGTCACTATTTTAAACTTAACGCTTCAATATCACGAGCAATTAACAGATGAAGGCCATTTTGCTATATGCCATCTAGGTCAAGATCAAACGCTCAATCATGTGTAATGGAAGTTTAATAATATTCGATACCCGTTATATTTAATTGCGGTTTTTTTTTGAAAACAATTTAGAATAATTTACATATAAATAAACATGATGTTATCATTAACAATTTCAATAATAATATCACTAGTGGTTGGGGTTGTAATTGGAAGGTATTTGCTTCAAATGCTTTTTAAGAAACAGGAAGAACAAGCTAGTGAAAAGGCTAAAAGTATAATTAAGGAGGCTGAGAAACAAGCAGAACATGTAAAAAAGCAACGTCAACTCGAGGCAAAAGAAAAGTTCTTGCAACTTAAGTCTGAACATGAGAAGGAAGTAAATCAGCGTAATAATACTATCGCTCAAAAAGAAAATTCTATTCGTCAAAAAGAACAATCTTTAAACCAAAAAATTGAAAACTTAAACCGCGAAAAACAAGAGTTAGATATTCGCAATAAAAAGCTAGACCAATTGGTTGAGCTGAATGAACGTAAATCAGAAGAAGTAGATATGTTGAAAAATCAACATATTAAACAATTGGAGTCAATGGCTGGATTAACTGCTGATGAAGCTCGCGAACAATTGGTGTCTACTTTGAAAGAAGAAGCGCGTTCGCAAGCTATTATACAAATTAAAGACATCGTTGACGAAGCTAAGTTAACGGCCTCTAAAGAAGCTAAGAAAGTAGTAATACAAACTATTCAGCGTACAGCTACTGAGTCTGCAATCGAGAATACGGTATCTATTTTCAATATTGAGAATGATGAGATTAAAGGACGTATTATTGGTCGTGAAGGACGTAATATCCGTGCATTAGAAGCAGCTACTGGTGTAGAAATTATTGTTGACGATACACCTGAGGCTATTATTCTTTCTGGATTTGATCCTGTACGTCGCGAAATAGCACGATTATCATTACACCGATTGGTAACCGACGGTCGTATTCACCCAGCTCGTATTGAAGAAGTGGTGGCTAAGACACGTACTCAGATTGAGGATGAGATTGTTGAGATTGGTGAGCGTACGGTGATTGATTTGGGTATTCATGGCCTGCATCCAGAGCTAATACGTATGGTTGGACGTATGCGTTACCGTTCGTCTTATGGACAAAACTTATTACAACACTCTCGTGAAGTTGCTAATTTTGCGGCTACCATGGCAGCTGAGTTAGGTCTGAATGTTAAACATGCTAAACGTGCTGGACTATTGCATGATATTGGTAAGGTGCCTGATGATAATCCGGAGTTACCTCACGCTATATTAGGTATGCAGTTGGCAGAGAAATATAAAGAACATCCTGATGTGTGTAATGCTATCGGAGCTCACCACGATGAAATCGAAATGACATCGATGATTTCACCTGTTATACAGGCTTGTGATGCTATCTCTGGTGCAAGACCAGGAGCACGTAGGGAAGTAGTGGAAAGTTATATCAAACGTCTAAAAGAATTAGAAGAGTTGGCATTGTCGTACCCTGGAGTAGAAAAGACATTTGCTATTCAAGCTGGTCGTGAATTACGCGTAGTTGTTGAAAGTGAAAAAGTAACGGATGCACAGGCTGATATTTTGGCTGCTGATATTTCAAATCGTATTCAGACAGAGATGACTTATCCTGGACAAATTAAAGTTACAGTAATTCGTGAAACCCGTTCAGTTTCTTATGCGAAATAAGCGTAAATGAAATTTTGGATCAGTTCAAAGATCATTACAAAAAAAGCGTTGTCTATATTTAGTCAACGCTTTTTTTGTTGTTAGTAATTTTATTATTTGAAGGGTCATCTAGTTTGCTGAGTCGTATTATTTAATTAGGTTTGTCCTATATAATTAGATTAGCTATGTCCACAACAGAAGAAAAGAATCGTTATCAACTTTTTACACAGGAGATTTTAGATACATGGTTGCAAGAAGAGGTAGAATATGTAAAAGTAGAGGAAATTATTTCAATAGAGGGAACAACATTATTTGAATTGATTCCAGACTCAGAATTGTTAGATGGTGGAGATACGGATATTCTGTACCCTCTGGACTCGGATGATGTAGCCGATATGTTGATACCGAGTGTCACCGTACGCTTTGTAGTTCATGATATCTATCTTAGTGAAGACGAATAAGAGAAGAATGCTATTGTCGTCTGCATATAATTAATAAGGCCTACCGTATGGTAGGCCTTATTAATTATGCATCTTCATCATCTTGGTCGTAAGACCAAGTAGCTAGTTTCTCTTGAAGTACTCTTGATATTTTGTTGAAGTATCTTTTTTGTTTGTATCCCATCACCCATTGTATTCCTTGAACGGCATTGGTACAGAATATCTCATCTGCCTTTTTCATGATTTCTGCATTAATTTGTGCTTCAATAACTTGAATTCCTTCAGATTCAGCAATGTCCATTACTACGCGTCGCATCACGCCATTGATGCAACCTTGGTTGATTGCTGGTGTATATAGTGTTTTCTCATAGTATACAAAAACATTTGAAGATAATGCTTCGCATAAGTAGCCTTCTTGATTAAGAATAAGAACATCATCAAAATCAAATTTTTGTTTGTGTAAACCAGCCATTACATATACTAATGCATTATTTGATTTTATTTCAGATAGTTCGCTATAAGGTTTTTTGATTTCGGTGTATAAACCTATAATGAGTCCTATTTTTTTGTCTTTTAAAGAGTCTACTACACGATCAACTTGTAATATAAAGCCCGTTTTATTAGAGATAGGAGAATATAAACCGCCGCCTTCTCGATATACGATAAGACGTACTCTTATTTTTTGGCCTATCATATTGTTTTTACGGACTAGCTCGTCGGTAATTGTTTTGATGAAATATATATCATATTTCTGCGGGTTGTCTAATGCTAACTTTTGCATGCTTCGCTGTAAGCGCTCTACATGAAAGGGTAGGAAACGGATTTCTCCATTTTGATACAACATCGTTTCAAATAGTCCATCGCCATACCGTAGGGCACGACTATTTACATTAAGTATTGCGTTGTCTTGAGGTATTATTGTACCATTATGATTGATATAATGAATTGGCATAGATAAAATTAAAGGGTAATCTCTTTTTCTGTTGTATATGCACGCCACTTTGTAAGGACTGCATCAAAATCTGCAGGTAATGGGCTTTCAAAATCTATTCTCTTTTTAGAAACTGGATGTTCGAAACCTAAAGATTTAGCATGTAAAGCTTGCCTTGGTAATAACTGAAAGCAATTCTCTACAAACTGTTTGTATTTATTGAAAACGGTACCTTTAAGTATTCGATCACCACCATAACTGGCATCATTAAATAGGGGGTGACCTATGGATTTCATATGTGCTCTAATCTGGTGCGTTCTACCTGTTTCTAATTGACATTCTATGAGCGTTACAAATCCAAAACGCTCAATCACTTTATAATGTGTAACGGACCACTTTCCTTTGGTATCGTCATCATATAAATTCATGATTCGTCTATCTTTAAGATCGCGTCCTATATATCCTGTAACTGTTCCATCTTCTTTGACATCTCCCCATACTAATGCTCTATATTTTCGAGTGATGGTATGTTCAAAGAATTGTTTGGCAAGATAGGTCATTGCCCATTCATTCTTGGCAATAACTAATAGACCCGAGGTATCCTTATCAATACGATGTACGAGACCTGGACGACCTGTATTGCCTGGTAATGTAGGTAATTGATTGAGATGATAGGTGAGGGCATTCACTAGTGTACCAGTGTAATTGTTACAGCCTGGATGCACAACCATACCAGCAACTTTATTCACCATTAATAAATCATCGTCTTCATACACAATATCTAAAGGTATGTTCTCAGGATATACTTCTGTATCGCGTGGAGGATCTGGTAGAACAATTGTGATGACATCTGATGGTTTAACCTTATAACTTGCTTTAACAAGTTTGTCATTTACGCGCACAGAACCAGCGTCGATAGCATTCTGAATACGATTACGCGAGGTATTCTCAATCCTATTCATCAAAAACTTATCCAAACGAACCATTACTAAACCTTTCTCAGCAACGATCCTAGTGTGTTCGAATAATTCTTTTTCGTCTTGTTCTTGTAAATCTAAATCTTCCACCATGATACAAAAATAAGGGAATTCGTTTGAATTTCTATTAACTTTGAGTCATTGTAGATGTATTATATTAGAACTTATTCAAATACATAGAATTGTATGCAAATTTATAGCCCTGAGCAGGTATTAACTCATCCATTATATAAAGAAAAAGAAGTTGAAGTATGCATAAAGCGCGATGATATGATTCATCCATTTATTTCTGGTAATAAATGGAGAAAGCTAAAGTATAATTTGTCAGCGGTTAAAGCAAGTAACTTATCATGTGTGGTAACTTTTGGGGGGGCTTGGTCAAATCATCTATTAGCTACTGCCTGTGCCTGTGCTTTACATGGATTGAAGTCTAAAGCTTTTGTACGTGGTGAAAATGTGTCTAATCCCGTTCTTACGATGTGTAAGATGTATGGGATGGAACTTATTTTTGTCGATCGGGAAAGTTATCGGGATAAACATAAATTGTATGAGGAAATGCTTGACAACGAGTCCTATTATTTTATAGATGAAGGAGGGTCAGGTAAGGAGGCAAGCATAGGGTGTGCGGAGTTGATCGAGGAATTGGAAGGTACATTTGATTATATCTTTTGTGCAGCAGGAACAGGAACTACTGCTGCTGGTTTGGCCTTGGGGATTGAAAAAGCAGAATTGCAGACGCAGTTACACGTAGTCCCTGTCTTGAAAGGAGGAGAATTTATACGTGATGAAATGGTTAAATTAGGTGCTCCTATACATCAGGTAGTTTTGCATAATGACTTTCACTTTGGAGGATATGCGCGTACCAAACCTGAGTTGATTAATTTTGTCAAGTCATTCGTGAAAGAAACAGGTATCATGATTGAACCTACGTATACTGGTAAAGCAATGTATGCTATGAATACACTTATAGCTGATGGATATTTCAAACCACATAGTCGCATATTATTTGTTCATACTGGCGGACTTACCGGTCTGCTAGGGATGTTAGATAAGTTTTAGTTTCTACGATTTTATTCCCTTATGTAACATATGTAACCTTTAATAAAATACTATTGGTGTACTTTTGTAGTATAAATAGTAAATAATATATGGAAGCATTAATGGGTACTTGGCCCTGGTACGTTGGAGGGCCGTTAATAGCATTAATTATGCTAGCTTTACTTTGGATCGGTCGATCTTTTGGATTCTCATCTAATTTTAGAACCATTTGTTCTGCAGTGGGTGCAGGTAAGAGTTGTGAGTTTTTTCGTTTTGATTGGAAGTCACAATCATGGAACTTGCTTTTTTTAGTAGGAGCTATTATTGGAGGATATATTGCAGCACATTATTTATCTAACAATCAGATTCCTCCAATTAATGAGGATACTATTACAGAATTAAAATCAATGGGCTTCGCAAGTGCTGGAACGGCTTATTCTCCGACAGAATTATTTGGCGAATACTCTTTGCGCAACGTTATATTGCTACTTGTTGGAGGGATATTAATTGGATTTGGAACAAGGTATGCAGGAGGATGTACCTCTGGACACGCAATCTCAGGTTTAAGTAATTTACAATGGCCTTCTTTGGTCGCTGTAATAGGCTTTTTTATTGGGGGCTTACTCATGGTTCATGTATTGTTTCCTTTAATTTTTTAACGTTATGAAGAGGTTAATATTTATTTTATTAGGTGTTGTTTTTGGGATTGTGATGTATAAATCCGAAACCGCCTCGTGGTTTAGAATTTTTGAAATGTTTAACTTTCAATCATTTCATATGTATGGATTTATAGGTTCAGCTTTAGTGGTGGGTGTTGTAGGTATTCAGATATTCAAGAGAACAGAAATGAAATCTCTAGAGGGTAAAGAAATGGATCTGACTCCAAAAGCAAAGTCTATACCTCGATATTTAATTGGTGGTACATTCTTCGGATTGGGGTGGGCACTAGTGGGTGCATGTCCTGGGCCTATTTTTGTATTGCTTGGAGCAGGAATGTTTTCTATCGGTATAGTTATAATAGGAGCTTTGGTAGGTACATATTTGTACGGTATACTTCGAAGTAAATTGCCACATTAATTTATATAATATGTATGTTATTGGGTTACTATTAGCTATTGTTGTAGGTGTAACATTAGGAATGATTGGAAGTGGAGGTTCTATATTAACAGTTCCTATTCTAGTGTATATTCTAGGAGTAAATCCCGTCTTAGCGACAACATATTCTTTGTTAATTATAGGTACAACATCATTAATTGGTGCCGTGAAAGGTGTTCAAGAAAAGACTGTTGATTTTGGTAAGATCATTTATTTCGGATTACCATCAATGGTTACTGTATTTATCGTTCGTTCTTATATCTTACCCTTAGTTCCAGATGTAATACATGTGGCAGGTTATTCTTTTCATCAGGATAATGTATTGATGGTCTTATTTGCGAGTATAATGATTTTGTCATCCGTGCCTATGATTAAAGGTAGAGAAAAAAATATCCTTAAATCAGACGATGGAGAAAACTTAATGCTGGTGGCTGGACAGGGTATTTTGGTAGGATTTGTAACAGGTGTAGTTGGTGCGGGAGGAGGTTTTCTTATCATACCTGTGTTAATTAATAGTTTTGGATTATCCTTAAAACGTGCTGTTAGTACTTCCTTGCTACTGATAACAATTAATTCTACGATTGGCTTATTTGGTGATTTACACAAGTTCGGTTTATTTGATTGGCAGTTAATAATAGCTTATATTATATTGTCTATAATAGGTTTGTTTATAGGTTTTAAGGTAAGTAGTCGAATTGATAATTCGGTTTTAAAAAAAGGGTTTGGTTATGGTATACTCTTGGTCAGTATAGGTATTCTGATTCATGAGTTAATTATGTAGTTTTAAGATAAAGATATTGTTATGTTTTTTGAACAGATTTATGATAAAACATTAGCGCAAGCTAGTTATTTAGTTGGTTGTCAGGTTAAACAGGAGGCTATAGTGATAGATCCGAAAAGGGATATTGATACCTATCTGGATATCGCTAAAGCAAATAATTTAAAGATTACTCATGTTGCAGAAACGCATATTCATGCGGATTTTTTGTCCGGATCAAGAGAATTAGTTGCAGCTACAGGTGCTAAATTATATTTATCTGATGAAGGTGGCCAGGATTGGCAGTATGAATTTCCGCATATAGGAGTTAAAGAAGGTGATGTAATTCCGGTAGGAAATTTGACATTCACTATTATGCATACTCCGGGACATACTCCAGAGAGTATCTCTTTAGTTTTAGTCGATCATCCTGCAACACCGGAACCAGTCATGATTTTTACAGGAGATTTTGTTTTTGTCGGTGATGTGGGTAGACCGGACTTATTAGAAGAAGCTGCCGGTGTAATAGGATCATCATCCATTGGTGCTGAGCAATTGTTTCATAGTATACAAAAATTCAAAAATCTACCAGACCATATACAAGTATGGCCAGGGCATGGTGCGGGATCGGCATGCGGTAAATCGTTGGGTGCTGTGCCAAGCTCAACAGTAGGGTATGAGAAAATCAGAAACTGGGCAATGCAGTTTGGAGATGACTTTGAAGGATTCAAAAAGGAACTATTGAGCGATCAGCCAGAAGCTCCTTATTACTTTGCGATGATGAAGAAACTTAATAAAGTCGATCGACCATTACTAATAGAAGTTCCAGAGCACCCTTCCATTGGTTTAGAATCCGTTTCTTCGGATGCTATCATTGTAGATACTCGACATAAGAATGAGTTTGCTGAGGGACATATTAAAGGCGCTATTAATATTCAAAATAATAATAGCCTAGCTAATTGGTCCGGATGGATGTTGCCGTATGACAAACCTCTAGTAATAGTAGGTGCTGAGACAGATAAACAATCTGTTACTAGAAAGCTAATGCGCATAGGTATGGATAATATCAAAGGCTTTATCACGGATCTTCAAGGTCATTCATTAGTGAAAACGAAAGTTATTGATGCTGAGAAAGTAGAGGAGTTGAAAGTACAACCTGATGCCGTTTTATTGGATGTCCGTAATGTAAAAGAATATAAAGAAGGGCATATCAAAGAAGCACAGCATTATTTTGTAGGTAAAATGGCTAAGGAATTACCTCATCTAGATAAAGATAAAATGATAATCATTCAATGTCAATCTGGTGACCGTGCCACAATAGCAAGTTCTTATTTGATGAAAAATGGTTTTACAAACATATTGAATTACTCAGGTAGTATGTTAGATTGGAAAGGGAAGGGGAAGCCTGTAGTTTCTTAAAGGTAAAAAAGAAAGGGATAGTTGTGATTAACTATCCCTTTCTTTTTGATTGAGTTATGATTTGATACGATCAAATACTGCTAGGTAAAGGAGTTCTACTTCTTTACGAGCCCAAGGAGTTTTACGTAGGAAAGTTAAAGAGGATTTCATCGAAGGATTTTCATTGAAACATCGAATTTTGACTTCTTGTCCTAGGCCTTCCCAACCGTTATAATACACTAGTAATTCCTCTATGATTGTATCTAATCGTTTCCCATGTAAGGGATTATTTTTTTGTTCTTCCATTCTTTTTCAAAATTCAGTAAAATTATTTGTCTTTACAAAGTTGATTGTAAGACTTTATAAATTTTGACCTTTTATTATTGTATTATCTTTAGATCTGTATCATACAAACCAATAAGCAAACTATTGCCTTTTGCATCTACTTTTAACGCACCGTAGGCTCCTTTTTCAAATTTATGACCTTCTCCTTCTTGGAAAAAATACGATTCTGCACCGATATTAATATGGTAGCCATTTGGAGACGTATATTTTATGATGAGCTCACCTTCTTTTAAAGGAGTTATGTTATCTTGAAAACGAACCACATGAGCTATGTTATTACTATCAAGTTTTAGGACGCAATATCCTCGTTTAGATAGTTGTTTATCTTTGATGTTATCTGCCCAATTATATCTTAAATTCATATAATCACCTTGCATTAAAGAGCGCGGATCCACTGGAGCTAGTTTTAATAAAATTAATTTTCCAGATTTTAGGATGTCTTCTTTTTGAAAAACTGAAATATTGAAAAAGATTAATAATGCTACAAGATTAATCAATATAAGATACCACTTAGTCTTTTCCATGGGGAGATAAAAACTTATTTAAACAATAATATACGACAAGAAATAATATACCGCTGATCATTAAAGCAATAGATTTATTCAGAAGCGTAATATTCATATCGTAGTAAAAGCGCGATATGAAATATAAAAAAGAAAGAATACCTATGCCTACACCAGTTTTGTAATTTACGTAATAGCAAGAAAGAAGTATTACTATCGAGGTAGTTATGCTGGGTTGTATGGCGGTCGGTATTAGTACAATAATGATGAATAAATAGATTAAATTTTTTTTTATGGTTGAATGTAACTCTAAAATTTCAAGAATTTTGGAAGAAATATAAAGAACCAAAAGGATTAAAAATATGGATTTAATCCATGGCATATATTCCATTATTAGTATTTCATAGTTGTTGAAATTGGAACTATAATAATATAGATTACTCAGGGGGGTAAATTGTAGTACTAAATATATTATTGATGCTGTTTTTGTAGCATCGTAGAGTTGTGCTATTTGTTGTTTGAATGCTATTAGTTTAGCCTCGTTGAATAAAAGATATACTGTTGACAATGCTATTAAACAAAAATAAACTCCATCAAGTACTGGGCTTATCTCTAAGAGTAATATTTTAATTGAACTAAGGAGAATTATAGTAGACGTGAAGATAATAATATAGTTTTTACTATAAAGTAATGTACATGTTGATAATGTGCAAAATGTTAAACTTATTATTGTTGAACTTTCTGTTTGACTTGCTAAACCAACGCCTAATAAGCCATATCCTGCACAATATAAACTTAAGAATAAGGTGTCTAGGAATATGTCTTGAGGCTTATAGGTTAGAGTTATTGCTGTGCATATCAAAATTAAACCCAAAACTATCATGGCTATTGGAT
>CANRHE010000083.1 GCA_947630335.1 uncultured Sphingobacterium sp. | reverse complement strand
GACGAAATTGATAGTATTGAAGGAATCGAAAATAAAGCCAATAGGCTTGTAGAGTTGAATGTAAAAGAACAAGTATTTAATCTATGTACGACTTCCATAGTTCAAAATGCCTGGAAAGAACGAGATGATCTAGCAATACATGGTATGGTCATTAATATTGCGACTGGTGAATTGATTGATTTAGGATGTACTTTCACGAATAATAATCAATTAGGGGATATATTTTGCTATCAATAAGTATTTTTACTCCTGTTTGGGTGAGGTGATTAGTGATTTTTTGTAGATTTTTAATCACAGTCACAATATATTCTAACACAGCTCGTTAGATAGTGCTTATAAATAAGGAAACGCTTGATAATATACTTCAAGCGTTTCTTTTTTTACCTTAATGAATTACCTAATTAGTAATATTCGTACGGGTTGTTTTCTTTAGTCCACCGTTCTTTTCTTTAGAATTCGGGTGTTGTTTTTTCTTGTCAGCTAATACTTTCTTTTGATCTTCAGTCAGTAATTTGTGGATTTCACTTTCGCTATTTTTCTTTACTTTTTTAGTATTAGCGTTGCCGGGTAAACTTGCTTTTTCTTCCGCTTGAATTTTTTCTTTTGCTTCTTTGAGATACAAGGCATATACTTGTTTGCGTTGTTGATCTGTTAGTTGCACTTCCTTATCAATATGGTCAGTACGTTTTTTAGCAATTTCTTCTGCAGTTTTGTTGACTAATTCCGTTCTTTTACGATCTTCTCGAGATTCTTTTTTCGGCGTTTGCTGTGCTATGGCTGCAAGATTGATACTTGACAATATCAATCCCAGTGCTAATATTTTTTTCATATTTTGATAGTTATTTACTACTCTTACTACAAGTAAAGAGTCTTATTGTTTAGCAAAAATGAAAGTTAGTGGCTGCATTTCAAATAATTATTTTAATACATAGCATGATAATTTGAAGAAATGCACGAATAGTCTGTAGTATTCGTTATTATAATTTATCTTGCAACAAATATCAAATTTCTTCAAAGGTAAATTATTGTATATAAGGTTTAATATCTTAAGTAATTATCACTAATTTTAAATAGTTATTTGGAATCAATTATGTCTTATAATATACCTAGTCATCTTAAAGGTCTTAATGATCAACAAGTAGCCGCATCCCGTAAAGAATTTGGAAATAATCAATTAGATGCTATTCATAAAAGCACTGCCCTTGAATTGCTTCTTGATATTTTGAAAGAGCCCATATTAATTTTGCTTTTTGCTATTTCTATAATTTACGTGATTATAGGTGATTATGGTGAAGCTTTATTTATGTTTCTTGCTATTGTAGCTGTTTCTGCTATTCCCTTTTATCAGGACAACCGTAGTAAGAAAGCTTTAGAAGCTTTAGAGATGCTCAATGAACCCTTGAGTATAGTGATCAGAAACAGTGAAGTAGTGGAGATACCGACCAATGAAATTGTTGTGGGAGATCTGTGTATTACCGACGAAGGTAAAATGATAAATGCAGATGGTATAATTATTCATAGTAATGATTTCTCTGTCAATGAATCATCGTTGACAGGAGAAAGTTTATCCGTTTATAAGAGTAATTAGAGTGAAGATCAGCATATATACAGTGGCACCTTGACTGTATCGGGATTGGCTGTATTTGAGGTCCAAAAAATAGGTAAAGAAACCCGAATTGGGAAAATAGGACTTTCTATAGCTGAAATCAAGGAAGAAGCATCACCTTTACAAGTTCAAATTCGCAAGTTTGTAAAAACAATGGCCATTATAGGAGTTGTTTATTTTGTGTTGGTATGTATATTTAACTATTATCATACTCATAATATAATGGACAGCTTGCTTAATGGTCTTACCTTAGCAATGTCTATTCTACCAGAAGAAATCCCCGTAGCATTTACCACTTTTATGGCATTGGGTTCATGGAAGTTAATGCGTGAAGGCATCATCGTAAAGCGAAGCAGTATCGTAGAGACACTAGGAAGTACCACAGTCATATGTACTGATAAAACAGGGACCATAACTGAAAATACAATGCAGTTAAAGTACCTTTATGATTATCAATTAGACACTGTTTTTGAGGAAAGTAATTTTGATAATGGACGATTGTCTACATTAATCAATTATGCCATGTGGAGCAGTGAGCCATTACCTTTTGACCCGATGGAAATCACCTTGCACAAGGTATATGAACAGACGCAGAGGGATGACCAGCGAACGTTATATCATATGGTCAACGAATACCCATTGGAAGGCAAGCCGCCTATGATGACCCATGTGTTTGAAAATGAACAGAAACAACGTATTATTGCGGCTAAGGGTGCTCCTGAGGCGATAGTAAATGTATCTAATCTTTCTACAGATGATAAAACAAAAATTCGTACTATTATCAAAGAATTAGGTGAACAAGGTTTTCGAATTTTGGGAGTAGCACAATGCGATTTTAAAGGTGATAGTTTTCCGGCCAAGCAACAAGATTTGAACTTCGAATTTTTGGGATTAACGGTATTCTATGATCCACCTAAAAAAGGGATTCGTGATGTATTTCAACATATATATGATGCTGGGATAAAAGTTAAAGTCATCACTGGAGATAATACAGATACGACAAAGAGTATAGCCTCACAGTCTGGCATTATTCATAGTGAACAAGCTGTTGATGGAAAGGAAATCATGGCTTATTCTGAGAAAGAGCTTTCGCAGGTCGTAGAAGATAAAGTTTTGTTTACGCGTATGTTTCCTGAGGCTAAATTAGCTGTCGTCAATGCGCTGAAAGGGCAGGGCGAAGTAGTAGCTATGTTAGGTGATGGGGTCAATGATGGACCTGCTTTAAAAGCTGCTAATATTGGTGTAGCAATGGGTACCAAAGGTACAGAGATAGCCAAAGCCGCTGCCTCACTAGTAATTACCAATGATGATTTGGACAAGCTCATCATTGGTATAGCATCGGGGAGGAGGATTTATGACAACGTGAAAAAAGCTGTTCAATACATCATTTCTATCCATATCCCTATTATATTAACGGTTTCTTTACCTTTGTTTTTGGGCTGGATCTACCCGCAAATTTTTACGCCGGTACACGTTATCTTTTTAGAACTTATTATGGGGCCTACCTGTTCTATTGTGTATGAAAATGAACCGATGGAGAAAAATACTATGCAGCAAAAGCCCAGACGGATGACCGATACTTTTCTTAATTGGAGAGAACTAGCAGGTAGTATAATCCAAGGTCTAGCTATTACAATCGGAGTATTATTTGTTTATCAGTATACCGTTCATAATGGCGGAAACGAAGAACAAACTCGAGCGATGGTTTTCTCCACACTGATATTTGCCAATATCTTATTAAGCTTAGTGAATAGATCGTTTTACTATAGCGTTATTCAGAGTTTCAAAAATAAAAATATCTTATTTGTATACGCTATATCGATTACTATAATTTTGCTTTTCGCTATATTATATATTAAACCTTTAGCTGATTTTTTCCAGTTAACGTTATTGAGTATAGAGCAATTGGCAATGAGTTTACTTATTGCAGCTATATCCGTATTATGGTTTGAAATATATAAATGGAGAAAAAGAATTCGAAAAGTATAATTACATTCAAATAGCCATCTAGTTGTAACATACACTAGTTAATTAAATACTGTAAATTGACTATGATTTGTAATTCAAATTTGATTGTTTGACAGTATTTTTCATAAGGTTTTGGGATCAATTATCCTTGAGGATTCTTGGTGTTCGATGCTTCTTTTAAACCTGTTCGAATAAGCTTGCAGACATGTTCGATACACCTTCGAGTTCTGTTCGACTACGCTTCGAGGATTGTTCGTATAGAATCGAAGCCCAGTCGAAGGACAGTCGAAGGAGTCTCGAAGGACTGTCGAAGAAGTCTCGAAGAAGTCTCGAAGATAGATCGAATACAACCGCACGGATACTAAAAGTGGAATATTTAAGTAATTAAATACGTTGAAATAAATTTAGAAAGGGTAGTGGATATAAAGGTTTTGATTAGCGCCCTTTATAAGGCTAGTGGTGAAGTAGGATAGGTAGATGTGTGTATTCTATCATCCGTGAAAGATTAAGGTCTCTAGAGGTCTTAAACGTGTTTTGAATTTTATGGTGATTTATACCATATGTACAGCTATAAATTCTATTTTTTGATAGAATTAAAATAATATGTATGTCATACGCAGGTAGAATTGTTTTAATGAATTCATACTGGCGATAGAGAACAAGTATAGAAACTTACAATTTCTATGTCACCCTTTAATTACACATTGGTAAGGGTACGATGATAAGTTAATAAGAACTGATTTGTCATTATAATTGTTCAAACATCTACTTGAGCTTCAAACATGATTTGTATACTAATGATTTTGATATTTATAAGCTTAGAGTGAGGCTAATTGATAAACATTAAAGGTTTTTGTGCTGTTAGGCTTGATAATATTTTTTTGAATTAAGTTAATGTCAAAATACAAATAAAAATCACAGAAGTTTTCTTTTAAAAAATCTTTAATATTTAAATCTGACAAAAATAAAAAGATATTACCACCAAATTTTTTTAAAGAATCACGTTTATTATTTTGTTCTAGATAATCATTATATACGCATAATTGTCCTAGGTTAATACAATTGTCTTGTGCTAAATAATCTAGGTATGTTTTCATTGGATTTAGGATTAAAAAAATATAAATAAAGACCGCTATTATATTTATAATAGTTATTTGAATTAATAGTTCAAATAATTTGTCAATATACAATTTTTTGGTTAATATATATCATATTTGTTAATTTTTTTGTTACAAAACTTATTTTCCTGTCAATGTTTTTATCCCGTTTTGGACTAGATTTATCGTGTTTTTGGTTATTGAATTAAAACAAATACAAAATACTTTTGTTGTGAAGAAGAATAGCTTTCTTAAACTATTAAGAAAACTATTTTCTTTTTTATTTTAAAGTATACATGATAAAGAAAATTGGAGTATTTGGTCTCGTAGCTATAGGGATGCACCAAAATGGATTTGCTCAAAAAATTGATAACCAGCAGGATACCTCTGTGTCAATTGATCAAGTTGTTATTAGTGCTGTTGCACCTAGAAAGTATAATATCAATGAAATCTCTGAAAGTTTGCGATTACCCAAAGATATTCTCAAGGCTTCGCAAAATATACAGGTTATCGACATCGGTTTACTACGCGATCAGCTAGCACTTAATGTCAATGAAAGTATTACGCGTAATGTTAGTGGTACATTTAGAGAAGAACTGCATAATGGTCTATCGGTAGATATATTCTCTCGGGGAGGTTATATAAATGCTCAGCGAAATGGAGTTGATCTAAGACCCATTTTGAAAGGGCCTTCGGCAGATGACATGGCTATGGTCCAAAGTATAGAGTTTATGAAAGGTCCCTCAGCATTTATGAATGCTTTGGGCGATCCCGCAGGGTCGTATAATATTGTAACCAAAAAACCTACAGGTCTGACACAGTCTGTATTCACGATGACACAAGGCTCCTTTGGAATGATGCGAGGTGAGGCTGATTTACAAGGTGTGTATGATAAGTCAAAAAAATTATTGTATCGAATTAATTTGATGGGTATGCAGAAAAATGGTTTTATGAAATTTGATAAAAACAGTCGCTTAGCGATATCGCCATCCATTACTTATAATTTTAACGAGCGTACATCCTTGACGGCGGAGTATAGTTATCAAAATTTGACCTACCTCTTACTTAGTGAAGCGCAGATATCACCATACGGCTTCGGAACTTTACCTGTTGATTTTACAATTACTGATCCAAATACTAGACCTTATAGAGCGAACGAAAATAGTGCTTATTTAAATTTTAAAAAGGCATTCAATGATAACTGGAATATGACTATGCAAGTTGCAAATATAAACAGTAATTCTGCTGGAACGCTGTACTGGGTTAATGGTAAGAATCAAACAGATCCAGATATTTTAGATCGTAATCTAGTATATGATGCCATGAAGTATAATACGTTTTCTGTACAAGGTTTTGTTCGTGGTCAATTCTATACTGGACTTATCAGAAACAACTTTATAGGAGGTATAGATTTTAATAACAAGAACAATAGTACAACCGATACATGGAATACTGCAACGACCATCTATCCATTAAGTATCACTAATCCTGTATACTCAGAGGTCACCAACAATAATAGTTATGGTGGAGACTTTAACTCCGAAAATTTCATTGGTGGTGTTGATAATCACACGAAAGGTCATTTATATTATATTTCGCCCTATGTTACAGACGAAGCTTCTTTTTTGAATGATAAATTACGTGTGAATGCAGGACTTCGTCTGACGTATGCAAAATCAAATTTTGACCAATATGGCGATAAGACAGATGGATCTGACTTAGTATTAACTCCGCGTGTAGGAGTTAACTATGAGTATGCTAAGAAGGCTTCTGTATACGGTTTGTTTGATAATACCTTTGTGCCGATGACTGGCAAAACTAATGATGGTCGTGCCTTGCAGCCAGTTAAAGGTCAAAGTTTTGAGATCGGGTTAAAGAATGAGTGGAATGAAAGTTTCACTACTACCTTATCTATCTATGATATCCGTCGTAGTAATACCGTAATCAATGATCCTATTACGAATGATATCTATCAGACAGGTGAAAACAGAGCTAAAGGTATTGAGTTTGATATTCGTGGACATATCGTGACAGGCTTAAATGTTATAGTTAATTATGCCTATACAGATGCTAAAATTACTAAAGATGAATTCAACCCTCAAATGGTCGGTAAGGCAACTCCAAATAGAATAAAGCATATTCAAAATACTTGGTTGACATATAGTTTACCGGGACATGCTTTAAAGGATTTTTCAATCTCATTGGGATACCAATATCAAGCGGGACGTTCGGTACGTTTCACCTCGATAGACCCTGCACCTATGAAGGATTTATTTAGAATGGACTCAGGTATAGCCTACGCTCGCGGTATAGTCGCTATTAATTTTATTGTTAATAATATTCTGAATAGTAAGCAGTATTCGACAGCATGGAAAAGAAATGACATGTATTATTGGGTTCAACTAGCACCGGTTAATTACCGCGTTTCTTTAGCATTAAGTATTTAATATCATGAAAATAAGAAATATATTATTATCTATAGTCATTGCTTCCTCTGCATTGTTTGTGGGGTGTAAGCAAACAAAAAAAAGTGATGAGAAGGACTTGAATAAACTTATAGAAGTTACCGATAAACAAGGGAATAAGGTGTCCATGGATTCTGTACCACAGCGTGTACTTTGTCTTTTTGACCCTTCGTTAGACGTAGTCTGTATGTTAGGTGCTCAAAATCAAATCGTAGGAATACCTGCCGAAGTATATCATGACGCTGAGTTGTTTGATTATTTTAGATTCATGGACCCTCGTATAGCAGCCAAAGAAATAGCTACACCAGGCACCAATGAGACTATCAATATTGAAAGTGCTATAACTCTTTCACCAGATTTGGTAATTGCTCAAAATTTATCACCTAGCGTTATTCAAACTTTGAATAACATGGGTATACCTGTTTACATTGCAGCAGGCCAAACTTATGATGACCTTATGAAGGAAATGAATGATATTTCGATTCTACTGGGAAAAATTGATAGAGGTAAAGAACTCATAGCCTTTGCCAAAGAAAAGGAAGAGATTTTTGAAAAAAGAGCAGTCATTAGTCGTGGTGATCAACCAAAGAAGACTGTATATTTTACTTGGTCTAATGGTAAAATCTTTTCAACAGCAGGACGCAACAGTATGATGAATGAATGTCTTGTATTGGCAGGTGTAGAGAATGTTTGTCCTTCAGATATTGATAAACCGAATATCAATCCAGAGACGCTCTTAGAGTGGAATCCAGATATGATAGTGATGTGGAACGATAGTCCTAATCTTTTTTATGCTAAAAAAGAGTTGGCAAATATTGAAGCTATAAAAGATAAACAGATTTTTAATCTTGATCCAATGTTTTTTTATAATCCACATACTTTTAAGGCTTTATGTGCTTCTTCCGCCATTAATGGTTGGGCTTATCCTAATCCTGATCACAATGTAGAGCATGAAGTACAAGAAATAATAATGAAACTATATGATAACAAAATAGGGAATGATATAATTAAATATATTAAGCTATGATTACTACAGATGATATTGCTAAATATTGGGACCGACAAGCAGCTATATGGGCAGAAGAAAAACAAGAGGCTTGGGATAAGGACGAAACAACCCACTGGCTTCATTTTTTTAAAGAATTACGCCCTTATTTATCCGGTAATAAAGTATTAGAAGTCGGAACGGCATCCGGCTATTTTGCTCATATTCTGACTTTGGTAGGATATGATGTGACGGCCGTAGATTATTCTGAAGAAATGATTACTGAAGCTAAACGTGTCACTAAGAATTTCGAAATGAATATCGATCTTTCGGTAATGGATGCGCAAAATTTATCTTTCCCTGAGGCCACATTTGATTTGGTATTTACTCGGTTGATGACTTGGACATTACCTGATACTGCGAGTTTTTATCATTCTGCTTTCAAAGTATTGAAGCCAGGAGGTATGCTTCTGAATTTTGATGGTGATTTTGGAAAGATTCAGTTTTCGACTGAAGGGCATGAAAAATACCCTGAAGGTATCATGGAGGAAGCAAATGTGATTAAAAATCAATTATCTATAAGCAAGGTGGATAGACCACAAGCAGATGCTCAAATGCTGAAAGATATTGGTTTTAGAAGGGTAAAGATTGATTTGTTGGCGCAGAATCGTATTCTACATATAGATAGTAATACTCCGTCACTTTTTGAATTAAGAGGTTACAAACCTAAACATACAGAATATCTTGAGAATTAATATTGCTAAGGTCATTTGTTATGGCCTACCTCTTCCTGTTTTGCTAATTTCAATGTGTATTGGATCTTCAAAGATTACAGATATATTTTATTACTCAACTTTGTTGTATAAGCAGCTGAGCGGAGTAGCTATGAGTACATCTGAGGCTAACTCGTTTGCCATGACGAGTAATGTGCTTTTGAATGTTCGATTACCACGTATTCTACTCACATTCATCGTAGGTGCGGCTTTGTCAGTTTCGGGGGCCGTCTTACAAGGGCTCTTTAGAAATCCTCTAGTAGACTCCTATATTCTCGGCATCTCGTCTGGCGCAGCCTTTGGTGCTTCACTAGCCATAGTATATTCTCTCAGTTTTATTAATGTTTATGCATTTTTGGGAGGTATCGTAGCCGTTCTGATCACCTATGCGATAGCGAGTTCAAATAAACAATTATCGACGATCACAATTATCTTATCTGGGATGATAGTATCAGGTATTTTTATTGCTTTGCTGACATTGGTACAATATATAAGTAATCCTTATAAATTGCAGGCAATCATTCAATGGACAATGGGTAATCTACACTCGGCTTCTTGGAATGAGGTCAAACAGGCAATTATACCTATTACTCTGACCGTATTATGTTCTTTTGTATACAGGTGGAGGTTGAATTTATTGGCATTAGGGGATGATGCCGCTCGAGCAGTAGGAATTAACCCTGTACCTGATAAGGTTATATTGGTGACATGTGCTACATTAATGACTACCACAACCGTAGCTGTAGCAGGTATTATTAGTTTCTATGGATTATTCTTACCCCACATCGTACGTATGTTATTAGGTGCTGATAATAACAAATCTATCCCTGCTAATATATTTTTAGGAGGGACATTTTTGCTTATAATTGATACTCTATCTCGTACGTTATTTATGTTCGAAGTTCCTATTGGTGTTTTCACGACAATTTTAGGAGGAGGTTTTTTTGTGTTTTTGTTGAAAAAAAATAAGGTCAATTGGAATTAAAAATGCAGGCTATTGAAATAAGTAATTTGGAGTTTTCGTATCCGGATAAGAAAGTCTTGAAAAAATTAGAGGTTAGTTTTTTTGAGAATAAATTTTCGGTTTTGTTAGGGATTAATGGCGGTGGTAAATCTACTCTTTTTAAAATTATAGCAGGATTATTAAATAATTATTCTGGAAATATTTCCTTATTTGGTAAAGATCATAAAACTCTAACCTATAAAGATAGAGCTCCATTGATTGGGTTCTTACCGCAGTTTAATCAATCTGTATTTTCATTTACGGTAGAGGATGTTTTATTGACAGGCCGTACTGCATTTTCTGGGTTTTCGATTAAGACGTCAGATAGAGAGATGGTTGAAGAGATTATGAAGGACTTATCTATAACCCATCTTAGAGATAAGACCATTAATCTATTATCAGGCGGTGAGCAACAGATTGTAATGATAGGAAGACTATTAATGCAGAAACCAAAGATATTATTATTGGATGAGCCTACAAATCATTTGGATGTATATTATCAGCATTATTTGATGGAAAAACTAAAGAAATACTCTAAAGAAGGATTTACTGTAATCTCGATTATGCATAATCCTACTTTGGCCTTTCAGTATGCTGATTGCTTTTATTACCTACATGATGGACATGTGCACACAGCAGCAGATCCTTGCATACCGGACATTGATCTTTTGGAAGCAGTATATAATATGAGTTTTGTGCAAGTAGAGAAAAATGGTAAGACATTTATTCTCCCTTTTGGGGAGCAAGTTTAGACTTTTAAGTCTTAATACTTGCTCTATATTAAAGATGTTAGTAGCTTATTAATTAAGGTTTTATTCGGTAGTGTTAGAAGATCCTGATGGTGGTAGTACTTCTTCTCCAAATTTGTAAGTAACAAAACCGCCTATCAGCATGACAAGTGTTGAAACTGTCAAAACAAGACTTGGACCTCCCCATGATAGTAATTGAGGGATAAAAAACACTCCAATCACCGCTCCAATCTTACCTACGGATGCTGCTAAACCCACGCCAGTACCACGGTCTTCGATAGGGTAGATTTGTTGAGGGATAATGAAAGTGAGTAAATGCGGCCCTGCGTTTAGACATATTTCGAAAACAAGAAA